>CAZUDJ010000083.1:0-3030 GCA_964618575.1 uncultured Gammaproteobacteria bacterium
TAAATATTATAACACTTTTTTATTATTTCGTAAATTTTTTATCTAAAGTGGAAACATCCTTTAGAGCATCCTCTTCCCTGTCTTACTTTAGAAGAGCAATGTCGATGCGCGCTATAGTCTCTGATTTACCTAAAACATAGGCAATCTCAAAAGGAGTGGGGCTGTTTTTAAGACCAGAAAGAGCTATTCGCAGTGGCCAAAGATAGTCTCCATTTTTTCCCTCTATTTCCTTAATATATGATATTACTTTTTCCTCTAATATTTTTGTTTGCCAATCCTCTTCATTAATTTTTATTAAGTAATCTTTAAGCTCTAATAAATTTTTCTTAGCTGACTCCATGTCTGACTTCTTCCAAACTAAAAGCTCTGGCTCATAGTCTGGTAGCTTATTTAAAAAACTAATTAATCCTGGGGCCTCACTTAGAGTCTTCATTCTTTCTTGAGCCAGGCTGAGAAATTTTTCTGCTTTATCCTCATCTAATTTAATTCCTGCATCTTGGAGGTAAGGCTGAGATAGCACTCTGAGTTCAGCTAAACTCTTTTGTCTAATGTAGTAACCATTTAAGTAGTCTAGCTTTTCTTCATCGAAAATTGAAGGTGAGGCACCAATGCCAGAAACACTAAACTCCGCTATTATTTCCTCCTTACTTAATATCTCCTTATCACCCTTAGGGTGCCAGCCTAGGAGCATGCAGAAGTTAATAATAGCTTCTGGTAGGTATCCTTTCTGGCGATAATCTTCAACAAAGACATCGCCCTGTCTTTTACTAAGCTTTCCCCCGCCTTTATTTAAAATAAGGGGTAGGTGGACAAACTTAGGCGCTTGCCAAGAGAAGGATTGATATAGTAAAACATTTTTAGGAAAAGATGGTAACCATTCATCACCCCGAGTGACATGAGATATTTTCATCAAATGATCATCAACTATATTAGCGAATTGATAGGTAGGGATACCGTTTGATTTAATTAAAACTTGATCATCGAGGTCTGTGGCTGAGAACTTAATCTTCCCTCTTATCTCATCATAGACAGAAACGCAAGCTGAAAGAGGCATCTTTTGACGAATTACATAAGGTTCTCCGGCCTCCATTTTTGTTTTGACTTCTTCCGGACTTAAAGAGCGACAATGTCTGTCATAGCGTGGTGGTAATTTTTGTTCTTCTTGCGCTTTTCGCATTTCATCTAAACGCTCAGAGGTGCAAAAACAAGGATAGGCTTGGTTGCGAGCTAGCAATTCATCGACTAGTGGTTTATATAAATCTACTCTCTCACTTTGGGTATAAGGACCATATTCGCCTTCTTTGTGGGGACCTTCATCAAAATCTATATCTAGCCATTTAAAGATTTCCAAAATACCATCTAGAGCTCCGGCCACCTCTCTTTTGCTATCGGTATCTTCTAGGCGTAGGATAAAATCACCACCCATACTTTTAGCTAAAAAGTAGCCAAACAAAGCGGTGCGTAAATTACCAATGTGTAAAAAACCAGTTGGTGATGGAGCAAAGCGAAGACGAATACTCTTATCTACTTTAATCTCATTGTCTATTTTTTTCTTATCTATCATATTTATATTATTTTATATTTACTAATCCTAGTTTATAATGCTTATGAGCGTCCTTCTTTATATCTTAGCGCCTTATAGGCAAAGACAAAAGTTGCTTGCCAAATCCGCGGCAATCTTTTCGGTTGCGTAATTAAGCGCCAAAGCCACTCAAGCCCTAAGTATCTAAATAATTTAGGGGCCCGCTTAGCGCGTTTGCTTATAAAATCAAAAGAACCGCCGACACCTATGGCAAAATTTACATTCTCTAGCTCTCCTAAATGATTACTTATTAGCTTCTCTTGTTCTGGCGCTCCTAGGGCTACAAAAAGAATTTGGGGATTAAAGTTATTAATTTTTAAAATATTTTCATCTCCTAACTTAGCTTCCCTTTCATTTTCTAAAATAAGGAACTCTAATCCAGGATATTTATTTTCCAAGGCAAGTTTAATTTCCAAAGAACTAGAAAGTCCTTTGCTCCAAATTACTATAGCCACTCGATACTTTTCTAAGCGGGCTAAATTAAGCACAGCTAAAGTGAGGTCAGCGCCTGTAAGCCGACTTATTCTTTGTGACCTTAAAAGGCCAGCCAGTTTTATGCCTATACCATCGGCTAAAGAATATTTAGCAGAATTTAAAATATTAGCTAACTCCTCATCTTTTAAGGAAGCGAGTACTATTTCTGGATTAGGAGTTACGGCATAAACTTGTTTTTTATTTTCAATATCAAAATTTATCGCTTTTATGGTATCAGCTAAGCTTAAATTGCTAAATTTTATTCCCAATATATTTGCCATATGTTATAATGTAAGTGTTCTAATTTTATTATATAATATGCCTTTAGTCAAAGAAATGGGCATTAAAATTAAATATAGGTATGAGGCATTATAAAAAAATATCACCTAAAATTGAAAGATTAAAAATTGATAATCCGAGCAATGAAAGAAAGGGCGTGTATTGGATTAATATTGTTGATGCTGGTAAACCGGAAATTAATTATTTACGTAAAAATTATAGTTTTGATCTTGCTCATCTTCGTCTGATTGCTGCCTCAGTTACTGCGCAAAGACCTATTATTTTTCAAACTCAAAAATATTTATTTCTTATTTTACACTTCCCTGTTTTAAAAGACGGGCGAATTGTGGCGGCGGAAATTGATTTTTTTATTGGTCATGGTTTTTTAGTAACAGCTCATAATAACAATCTACCGGCACTCACTAATTTCTTTAACTTAGGTAGAAAGGATCCTAATTCTTTACTGTCTTTTTTACTTGAATCCTCAGCTATTTTACTATATGAAATAATTGAGCGTCTAATACACGAATGCTTTGGTCTGCTCGATAGCAATAGCTTAGAGATAGAAGAAGTCGAACATCTTATTTTTTCTGGTCGCCAAAAAGAAGCAGTTTCAAAAATTTTATTGCTACGCCGAAATATTATTAATATTCGTAAGATAATGCAAAATCATAAGAATATTTTAAAGGAGCTTA
>CAZUDJ010000084.1:0-3023 GCA_964618575.1 uncultured Gammaproteobacteria bacterium
ATATTGAGGAAGCAAAAGATCTAGTTAAAAGGTTAAACTCCGGTGCTTTGCCAGTACCGATTTCTTTAGTTTCCCAAAAAACTGTAGAAGCTAGTTTGGGTGCTAAGGCGGTAAGTAATAGTTTACAAGCTGGGCTTTTAGGAATTCTACTTGTTTCTTTGTTTATGATTTTTGTCTATCGCTTACCAGGATTCCTTTCTGTGTTATCACTAAGCGTATATGGACTAACAATGCTTGCAATCTTTAAAGTGATGCCTCTAGCCTTGGCCTTAGTCTTAGTTTTTGTGATGATAGCTTTGATATTTTATACTTTAAATGAGCTAAAGATTCTTGATACCTCCCTAGTCTTACTATTTTCTATTATAGGTGTTCTTTTATTCTTTTACTCTTTAAATCCTATTACCTTATCTCTTTCTGGTATTGCTGGTTTAATTCTTTCCCTAGGAATGGCAGTGGATGCTAATATTTTAATATTTGCGCGTATTAAGGAGGGTCTAAGATCTGGAGAGGACGTAAGACAGGCTGTAGAGAACGGATTTAAAAGGGCATGGCCTTCAATTCGTGATGGCAATATATCAGTCTTACTAACTTGTGCAATATTAATGTTTTTTGGCACATCGTCTATTCAAGGATTTGGAACTACCCTATTTATTGGAGTTTCGGTTTCTCTTTTTAGTGCCACCGTTGTTACCCATGCTTTACTTACTTTAGTTAGTGGTAAGTGGCTAGAAGAAAGAAGGTGGCTTTTAGGAGTTAAAAAGATTAAGTCAGAATAATTAATATTTATTTTTTAGATTAAAACATATGATTTACCGGATTATTCAAAAGAAATACATTTTCCTTACTATCTCAGGCATTTTGCTTACCGCTGCTATAGTTGCTTTGTCTACCTATGGTTTAAATTTCGGAGTCGACTTTCGAGGAGGAAGTTTACTAGAGGGCAGGTTTACAAGTGAGCATCAGCCCGCTATCTCAGAAATTCAAGATAGCTTAGCAGAAATAAATATTAATAATTTAACAGTTCAACCTAGTGAGGACAATACTTATGTCTTGCGCTTTAAGGAGACTGAGGAGAACGTCCATAGATCTATTGTGGCCCAGCTATCTAGCTTAGCCGCTAGTTATCAAGATGATGCTTATTTTCATCAACTAAGATTAGATCTAGTTGGACCTTCTATAGGTAAGGAGCTTAAGAGTAAGTCTTTTAATGCTTCAATTTTAGTTTTGATAATGATTATTCTTTATATCTCCTATGCTTTTCGTAAGGTTTCAAAACCGATTGCTTCTTGGAAGTATGGTGTAGCCGCAATAATTGCCCTTGCCCATGACGTTATAATAACCTTAGGCGCCTTTGCTGTTTTAGGTCACTTCTTCCATATTGAAATAAATACCCCATTTATAGCAGCTATTTTAACCGTGCTGGGCTATAGTGTCAGTGACACTATAGTTGTCTTTGATAGAATTCGCGAGAATCTGCCCAAAAGCAAGGAGAATTTTGAAAATACTATCAATGTGAGTATAAATCAAACCATGTCTCGCTCCATTAATACTTCATTTTCTTCCATGTTAGTTCTCATCACTATTTT
This sequence comes from uncultured Gammaproteobacteria bacterium, assembly GCA_964618575.1. Lineage (GTDB taxonomy): Bacteria > Patescibacteriota > Patescibacteriia > Patescibacteriales > UBA12465 > UBA12465. Next base: position 1,587 of record CAZUDJ010000084.1, read on the forward strand.
ACTATTTGGAGCCAACACTATTTTTGACTTTGCTTTAGCACTTCTAATTGGTATCTTTATAGGTACCTATAGTTCTATCTTTATTGCCAGCCCAATTTTGGTAATTTGGCAAAACTTGATGCAAAAGAAAAAACCTATAGAAGCTTAGAATTAGAAAAGAAGCTTGAAAAGTAGATATAAGAGGCGGTTTCCCCGCCTCTTTTTTATTTGCTATAATAATAGCTATGAAACAACTTTCAAGCTTATCTAAATTTTCACTTAGTTGTATTTTTTCTTTATTGGCTGAGATTTCTTCTTTGCTGATTATTTTTTTAGTACCTCTTTGGTTCGCTTTTATCTTTCCCACCTTTAACATGTTTGAGCTTTCTAAGCTTTTATTATTTCGTTTCCTTCTTTCTTTCTTTTCTATTTTTGCTTTACTCTACTTATTGACTCAAGGACGTTTAAAAAGAATATATAAGACCCTTAAGGGAAGCGAACGCAAAACTATTATAAAATTATTTTGGCCACCTTTACTTCTTATCCTTACTTTAAGTATCTTAATCCCTTTTTCAGGCAATAGCTTAGAAAGTTTTTTTGGATCTTATACTAGACAGCAAGGATTGCTTAGTTACTTATTATACTTTTTTTGGGCAGCTTTATTATTTTTCTATTTAATAGCTAAGTTTATAAGTGAAGGGAAGGAAACTTATAAGAGAAAGATAAAAAACATAATTGCTAGTATTTTAGCCTCATCTACCTTAGTAGCAATTTATGGTATTTTACAAATTCTAAATATAGATATATTTATTTGGCCTGAGGCGCCTTATCTAACTGGCAGGACTCTCTCTAGTTTTGGTCAGCCAAACTTCTTAGCCTCTTTTCTTCTTTTTGTTATTCCTTTAAGCACTTATTACCTTTTAAAATCAAAAAAAATTTGGTCTAAATTTTTCTATGCCTGGATACTGGGCTTACAAATTATTTGTCTTTATTTTACCGGAAGTCGGGCCGCAATTTTAGCTCTAATAGCAATATTAGGAATATTTATATTTAAAACTATTTTCTTTGCTAAAGTTAAGGCAAGGCATAAAATAATACTAGGCATTTCTCTGTTTAGCTTTGCTCTTATAAGTCTTATTTCTATTAACATATTAATTCCGGGCAGAATGAGTTCGGCCCTAGATATGAAAGCAGGTAGCTCTGCGGCTCGGGTCAATTTTTTCCAGGCAGCTGCTAGCGCTATTTTAGAGAAACCTTTAATCGGGCATGGCCTTGAATCAGGTAGTGATGTTTTTATAAGTTATTATGAAAGAGACTGGGCTTTGCACGGACAGGTTGCAACTAGCGCTGATAGGGCGCATAATCTTATCTTAGATATCTTACTTACTAGTGGTTTTATCGGTTTGTTAGTTTTTTCCTTGTGGTATTATTCTTACTTTAAAATTGCTTTTTCATTGC
>CAZUDJ010000085.1:0-2957 GCA_964618575.1 uncultured Gammaproteobacteria bacterium
TTCATCCCCTTAAATTCTATCTTTTCTTTAATATTTCTAAGCCAAGCAATGTGACTAAATAGACCATCGATAGATAAACCAATTAACTTACAATTAGCTTTATTAAACTTTTCCTCTTGAGAGGCGAAAGTCATAAACTCGGAAGTACAAACTGGGGTAAAATCAGCGGGGTGACTAAATAAAATACTCCATGACCCCTTGTAATCTTCTGGGAAGTTAATGTCGCCTTGAGTAGTCTTTGCCTTAAAAGATGGGGCAATATCTCCTATTCTTGGCATTGGTATTACTTCTTCTTGTTTCATTTCATTTTCCATAATTTTATAATTAATAATTAATAATCTAATAATCTATAAAATTTGCAATGCTTTGCTTTATTGACACATCATCTCCTCGTCGTCTGTAGAACAGTCCTCATCTTCATCGCCCAGATTTATTCCTGGAATCGGCTCATATTCCTCCATTGACTTCTCTGGCTTGGCAGCAACATACTTCACCTCTCTGTTTATCTCTATCTCTGCATTTGGTTTACTTACCACCACTTGGTCATCCATCCAGTCATCGAATCCAGTCCACCTCACCTCATCTAAGGCCAATGCCCTTTCATATTGATTCCACCACTCTATTCTAGTCCCCCCTAGATATGAGTGAGACACCATTATCATATTATTGGGATTTTTACCCACACTTTCATCTATCATGTCTCCAAAATCATCAGCTCCAGAGCCCCGCGCCCAAAGACTATAGTCACAAAGTGAACCTCTGCCCATCTCACCAACATCCACATTACTGACTGAAATGACCTTCGTATTATATTCCTCTGGTTGATATACCACTGCTTCAACATCATGTATACCTCTGCCTAAAATATAATCTATATCAAGCGCATCGGCGGCTTTTAAAGTATTCTCATCATAGGCAAAGTAGCGACTACCAAAAACTCGCATTTTCTTTCCAGAAATTCCCTCAACTAATTCTTTAGAGTTTGCTAAATGTCTATATTGCTCTTCATAGCTCATATCCCAAAAAGGAGCTTCATCATAACCACCAGCTATTTCATAGCCCTTCTCAGCTAATCTTTTAAAAACCTCCGGATATTCTTCTAAAACATTATCTTGCACCTTAATTAAGGCTGTTAAATTTCGACTATCTAGTTCTTTTTCCCATTGCAAAATCCCCTCTATTCTCTCAAACTCAATTAACATCACTAGACCGTTAATTGGCTCCTCCTTTGGAGCAGGATTGCTTTTTTTAAAAGCCGGAATAATAAAAATAATTGTAGCTATGGCTACAAGCAAAAGCCCCAAGCCTCCCGCTAAAAAGAAAATGTTTTTATTAGTCATTTTGGACATATTTTTTTATTAGTTTATAAAATATTTATCTTACTATTTTAATTGCTTTCCCGTTTATAAGAGCGTCGGCAATCTTTCCGTAGGCAGAATATATAATGCGTTGATAGGTGCTGGTCGATATATTCATTTCTTTAGCTGCCTCACTTTGATCAAGTTTTTTTAAGTGGCGCAGGCGATAGGCCTCAAGTTCTTCTATATCAAGACTTACAAGCTCAAGCTCAGAAAGGGCCACTCCTTGTGGTTTAAAATAACTAACTTCTGGATGAAATCCAATTTTTCGACAAAGTCTTGGCCTAGCCATATACACATCTTTAATTTAAATTATAAGATATAGTAGTTATAAAAATAATGCCCCTATTTCAGGGGCTTATTTTTATAGCTATTACTTTAAGCCCTTCTTTTGTGCTAACACAAAATCCAGCCTTGCTTGCAGTACTTTTTCTTCTAAATCTAAAACTTCTAGGCTAAGAGGCACCTTAAAAGAAGCTCTATTTAAACCCAAGCCTAATCTACGTCCACAACAAGAAGTCCTCTCACTTCTAGTACCTTCGCAATTACCTCTGACTCTTCCTGTCATAGCTCCTTGTCCCATAGGACCACTTCCATCTAATTTCGGCATATACTTATATATTACTATTTATAAATTATTTTATAGACCACAACTTTTAAAGCTACTGTCTATAATGAGTATATACCCATAATGAGAATAATGCAAGACCTGGTAACCTTTAGACTAATATAGAGTTATTTTACTATTTTTGCTTAACTAAAGAATCTCTTATCTCCCGTAGCAACTTAACCTCCTCCGAAGGCCCCTTCTCCTCTTCTTTCCTAGCCTCTTTCTCCTCTTCTTTTCTCTTTAAGGAATTTATGATTTTAATAAACAAGAAGATAGAAAAAGCAATAATTAAAAAGCTAACGGTATGCTCTAGGAATAGGCCGTAATTTATAGACACCATCTCATTGTTTTCGCTTGCTCTTTTAAGGACAATTTTTAAATTAGAAAAATTAACGCCACCAGTAATTAGCCCGATTGGAGGCATTATAATATCAGCTACTAAAGAGCTGACAATTTTGCCAAAAGCACCGCCAATGACGACACCAATAGCTAAATCAATGACATTACCTTTAACAGCAAAGGCTTTAAATTCTTCTATGATTTTCATAAAAATTAATTTAAATTATTTATAAATAACTAAAATAATTGTGCTTTTAAAGTAATAATACTAAAGACTGCAAAAAACGCAATAATTAAATACATAACTATTCTGCGCCAAAGTTTAGGCTGGAAAACTTTTTCAAGTGACTTCCTGTTTAATATCGTAACTAGGATAATATGGACTAACATTGCATAAGCATTTATAATCGCCCCTAAAACAATCAGTGTCTTGGGTTCGTAAAAGTTAAATAGGAAAAGAGTTACTCCAAAAGCAATTTGCGCCCAAACAAAAATATAATATATATTTGAAAGAGCAATCTTCTTAGCCCCGCTACGTCTTAATCTTGATATGGCATAATTTTCTGACATTATGCGACTGGTTGAATCCATTACTCCTAGCTGGGTTTGGAAAAGCATCACCCCTATTACCACTAAAAATAATAGAGACA
>CAZUDJ010000086.1:0-2895 GCA_964618575.1 uncultured Gammaproteobacteria bacterium
GTTTAACAAAAAGAGACTTAAGACCCTCTCTCTTGTTTCTGAAGCGAATAAAGCTTTAAGCATATTTCATTTATTTATAATTTTATAGTATAATATCTTATACAAACAGTCAAACCATATAAAAGCCTAAAAAAGGCTAATAATTTTGCTTATGTATAATAAAATTGCTTCAATTATCCTCAACCTGGCCAAAGCTAATGGCTCAGGCGCAGTTCATGTTTCCCAACCAGACGCTGAGCGAGAAAAAATAGCCGGTAAACTATTTGTCCTAGCTGAGATAGAGGGTCGGAAAGCTGATATAGACAAACTACTTAACTTCCTTATTACTGAACTAGAAGAAAACTATTATCATGATGAGAAAATTTTTCTAATAGGTAAACTCGAGGGACTTAAAGTAGAAAATATTTTTGAAGCCGCTCTGGCTAAAACCAATAAAAGCTTAAATGAGTTTATAAAAGATCATAAGATTAAACTAGATCCTGGCGCGACTGACTTAAGTGTCGGTGTGGTATGTGGATCTAAGATTCATTTTAGTTCTTTTGGCAGGAATCGCTCTCTTCTAATCTATAGACGTCAGGATGGCTTTGAAATAATAAACGTAGAAACTGATGCCAAGCAAAGTGAAACTAAGGCCAGTAAAGATACAAAGAAAAGCCCTAGCGCTAGTAATATTTTTTCCTCTGTAATTAGTGGTGAGGTGCCTCTAGGCTCATACTTTGTATTTGCCAGTGAATCACTACCAGAGTACATCTCTGGACTAGAGTTAGTTAAAATAATAACTAAGCTTCCCCCTATAGTAGCAGCTGAGCAAATTAAAAATGTTTTAGCTAAAATTAATAACTATGTTCCCTTCTTAGGTATTATTATAAAAAATACTAATGAAGATCCTAATAAAAAGTTAGAAGAAATTCCCAGCTCACCTAAATCAGCCCATAACTCTATCTCCTCCTTAAATCACACTGAGAAAAAAACTGAACACATGTTAGCTCCAGCGGGACTTATCAACATTGCTAACATAAAAAGAAATGCGAAAGATTTAGTTAGTAAGATAGGGATAAAAATAAAACCTAGTAAAACTGCCCCCCTAAAAGAAGATCCAAGTAGGTCATCTGATTACATGAATGCTAGTAAAAAAGCTAAGCTACTTAATCTGCCTAGCTCTAGTTCGTTTCTAAAACCACCTAAGGTATTTTTAAAGAAGAGTTCTTCTAATGTGGCAAGTGGCTTTAAATCTTTTATCTCATTTACACCCCGATTATTTTCCGCTAGTTTTTGGAAAGGATTATTTACTAGCCTTAAGTCTTGGTTTAAAAATTTAAACAGAAAAAATGCCTTGCTTTTTGCCAGTCTTATTCTTGTTTTAGTGGTAATGACTGTCAGTATAATAAGGGTTAATAAACAAAAACAAGAGCAAGCTGACTTAAATAACTTCAATATCACTCTTAATGAAATTAAAGAAAAAGAAGTTTTAATAGACTCCTTCCTGCTTTACAATAATTCCGATGGTGCTATAAACGTTTTAAGCAATATTGAAAACTTAGTAGCTGATTTGCCTGAGAAAAAAGATTATCAAATAAGTGCCAAGGCTGAATTAAATCAGCGTGTAAATGATCTCCAAGATAAAATACTGGGTATAGAGCGCATAGGCTCACTAGAGCCAGTGGCAAACTATAGCGAGCTTGGGCTAAAATCTATCATTAAAACGAAAGATGCTCTTTATGCTAATTCAAGCTCAAACATCTATAAGCTAAATCTTGAAAATAGCCAAAGCGAATCAATAGACACAGGAGCTAGTAATAATATAGGTTTAAGTCGCCTATCTCTAAATGCAGCTGACAAGGAAGAGATATATTACCTCTCAGAAGATAAGGCCCTTATCCTTGACCCCAAAGACAATAGTCTTAAAACAAACACCCTTTCAAACTACAGCGAAGATGAGGCGTATAGCAGCTTTGATGTCTATAATAACTGGCTATACTTAAGTGCTAATAATAAAAATCAAATATACCGCTACAGCACTGACTTTAAAACGCGGACAGCCTGGTTCTCTGAAGATGTAGACCTATCATCGCTTTCCGATATCTACATTGATGGCGATATCTATACCTTAGATAGCTCCGCTAAAATAAATAAATATAGACGAGGCCAAGCTATTGCCTATGAAAATAAACCACCCTTACCTCAGATTAGCAATGCTAGAAAAATTAGAGGCGATGGCACAAGTCTTTATGTACTTGCTGATGAAAACCGTTTTCTAGTTTTTAGTAAAGATAGCGGCAAACTTAACAATCAATACATCTTCAACGACTTAAACATCACTGACTTTAGTTTAGACAAGGAAAGCAAGTCTGTACTCCTCTTAGCTGGTGGACAGATCTATTCCTTTCCTCTCTAATCTCTTTTAAATCTAAATTTTAAATAGATAAAGAAGTAGCTACAAATAGATAAGTATACAAAAAACTCACTCCTTTCGGGGTGAGTTTTTTAAACTAGCAAGCTCTACTTTAAAATATTACTTTAGAGTAACTTTTCCACCAGCTTCTTCCATTTGCTTCTTCATGTTCTCTGCTTCCTCTTTCTTTACACCTTCTTTGATGACCTTAGGAGCAGAATCTACTAAGTCTTTAGCTTCTTTTAAGCCAACCTCAGTGATAGCACGTACAGCCTTAATAACTGCAATCTTGTTAGCACCAGCTTCAGTTAACTCAACGTCAAATTCAGTCTTCTCTTCTACTGCGTCAGCTGGAGCAGCGGCAGCAGCAGCAGCTGGAGCAGCGGCAGAAACACCAAACTTTTCTTCTAAGATTTTAACAAGTTCTGCTAAATCTAGAACACTCATTTTCTCAATTTCTGCTACTAATTTAGCAAATTTTTCTGGGACTACTACGTCCTCCT
>CAZUDJ010000087.1:0-1079 GCA_964618575.1 uncultured Gammaproteobacteria bacterium
TTCATTTGAAACATGTGGTTCTTCTTTTTGTGGATTATATTCTTTATCACGCGGCTTATCACCCTCGGTAATATTTTCACCAGCCGCATTATCACCTGTGGCAGGTAGCTCGCCAGCTGGACCAGATGGAGTCTCAGGAATTATTTCTGGGCTTTGGCTTGGTTTATTGAAAAATACGAGATAGACCACTATAGCTATTATAACTAAACCAAGAGCTATAATGAGGAGCCCAATATTTTTTTGATTCTTTCTCATATTATTAGCGATTAAAAATTAATAAATATTTAAAATTAATAACTATACTTCTATTCCTCTTCATCTTGTAAACTAGCCTCAAATTCCCGCTTAGCCTCTTCTAGCTCCAGTAGTTGTCTTGGGTCAGAGGTGATAAGCTGGTCCTCAGTATAGGAAGCGACAACCTTCATCGCGACGTGTTTATTACCCGCAAAAAATATTCCCTCACCAATGCCGCATTCAAGTAATAAGTATCTTTCCCCTTCTGTAAGTAAGAAAGTTTTTTGGACTAGATCTATTGAGGCTGGTGATTGTTTAAGCAGAATTTGCATAGAGGAGTTGGTAACTATTGCCTGTCCGTAAGGAGAGTGTAAGAAGTCATTTACATCCTGGGTAATAGTGGTTACTCCCAGATAATATTTACGACAGCGCTTTACAAGAGCAAAAATAAACTTAGCACTATCTTCATGTTGCATCATCCACCAAGCTTCGTCAATTACTAATATCCTTTTTTTCATCTCACTTCTGACAATATTCCAGATATAATTAATAATTGTATAAATTGCAATTGGTCTAAGTTCATCTTCTAAGTCTCGCACTGAAAAACAAACTAATTGATTGCTCATCTCAACGTTAGTAGGTGTATTTAATAAACCAGCGAAGGTTCCTTTGGTAAACTTACGCAAACGCAAAGCTAATTCATTACCGCCTTCCATACCATCTAGCACTTGTTCTAAATCAGACATAATTGGTGGCTCAATTTGAGAAAGGTCACTGTCAGGGGTGATATCTTTTTTAGCATAAGTTTCGAGCAGAGCTCTATCCATAATAGAGTCCTCATCATA
>CAZUDJ010000087.1:1179-2871 GCA_964618575.1 uncultured Gammaproteobacteria bacterium
TTATTTTTAAGTTGTTTTAAAATAATTGCGCTGGAAACCGGATAGAAAAACATGGAAATATCAAAAGTGAGGTTAAGATTAATTATGGGAGCAAACCAGCCAACTGAGATATAGCGAGGATAAGAAATAACAAAAATAGTACGTAAATAATTATCACCTAAAAGCAAATGATTAGCCTCTACCTTCATGCTAGCTGGCGCGATGATATCTTTTACTGACAAAATACCCCGGCGCAAAGCTAACTCCTCTTCAATAATCTCACGAGTTGCTTGCGGGTCTGACTCTACATAATCTTGCCTCTTAGAACTAGGCCCTACTTTAGAGCTTAAGGTTATTTTATTTTTGTCTTCTTCTTTCTTAAAATTTATCATAACTATTTTAAATTATCGTTCACCTTTATTTTATCAAGATCAACTAGAGGCTGATTTTTTGAAGTTTCTGGATTGTATGTTTTATAATAAAGCTCTATTAAGCTTTGTGTGTCTAACCTAGCTACTGAAACACCCATTGACTCTAGTCCTCCCATAACACTGTCTAGGCGCCTAGCTAACATTTCTTGATAGCGGTCGAAGGTTTTTTCTTTAAGTGAAATAGTCGTTGCGGGCTTAAGAGCTTCTTTTATAAGACTAAAGAAACCTTTCTGCTTATCACTTAGTGGATCATAGGGAACAACCACAAAAAAGCGCTTACTCATAATCCTACCGATAGAGGTTAGCTCTTTGATGTACTCTATATAATCTGTAGTTTGTAATTTTAATAATTTATTGGTCTGGGCTCTTTCCTTCTCACCTAAATAACTAAGATAATTATCAATTTCAAGTTCTCTTGATTGAATTACAATCTGAAGAGAAAAGCGAAGGTTATTTAAAAAACTTACATAAGAACTAATTACCGCATTTTGTTCTTCCTCACTTTTTAAGGCAAAATTAATACTAGAGACCATAATTACTGCTCGCAGAGTTCCATCTTTTAGGACAACGGTATTATCTTTTATCTCAGCAATATCTAAATACTCCTGAGTTGATTTACCGACCTTGTTTCCTGCTAGTTTATTGTTGTTTGCCATATATGTATTTATTCTCCTTTATATTTACCCTTGGTATCGACTATTAGGGCAACTTCTGCTAAACGTGACTTTTTATAATACTCCTTCACCGCTGCTTTTGTTTCTAACTTAATTGGCGCCTCTACTGGCTCTTCTTTGCCACTAGCTCCAAGCTGATGATTCCAAACTCGCAAGCCAGGACGTCTAAAGGTTTGTACTGCATTTAAAAGAAAGAAGTGAAAAGGTCGGCCGTTTATTTTAACAAAAGCAAAAATTACCGCGATAATTAGAACCACAACAGCCACCACCAGAAAAAGAGCGAAATCAAACAAGCGAAAGGAAGCACCGATAATAAGCGCGGCCGAGAGTAATATTAAAAATTGTCTGGTTGTAATTGGACCAATAATTTTACTCTCTACATCAATAAATTGTGGTACAGTAAATTGTTGCATGGCTTAAAAAGTTAAGCGACTATTAAGATTAATAATAGCTTCAATTTCTTCAAAACTTAAATTATTACCCTCTTCTGAATTTTTATTTACAAAATCTTTAACTGTTTCTCCTCTAGACATCGCTAGTTGTACGTTTTGCAAATATAAACGATTAACCGGACTCTTCTTCCAAGCGGTAATTGCTTCTATCATTTT
>CAZUDJ010000088.1:0-2828 GCA_964618575.1 uncultured Gammaproteobacteria bacterium
CACATATCATCTTATTATAAAATAAATTTTAAATATAATTACTATGAAAATGAATGACATTCCCTTAAGCGTTCCTCGACAAAAAAAAGCTGAGTTTAAGAAAAACATGAAGCTACTTACAGCGGAGACAGGCAACTTATTCCTTATTGCCGGTGACCAAAAACTTGAGCACCTAAACAGTGACTTCTATGGCCCTGGTATCGCTAAAGAAGATGCCCATCCTGAACATCTCTTCAATATTACTAAACACTCTTCCGGCGGGGTTTTAGCTACTCACTTAGGAATTATTTCTCAATATGGAAAGGACTATCCGGAATTAACCTACATAGTTAAGATTAATGGAAAAAGTAATCTAGGCGACAATGAGGCTAAGGACTCTAGTGTCCCTCTTTGGAGTGTGGCTGATGTTTTAAAATTTAAAAAAGAAAGCTCCCTTAAAATAGCCGCTATTGGCTACACCCTATACCTGGGTGGCAAGTATGAGGCCAAGATGTTAAAGGAAGCTGCTCAGGCTATATTTGAAGCTCATCAAGCTGGCCTAGCAACAGTCCTATGGATGTATCCTCGCGGCAAAGGAATAAAGGAAGAGGATATTCACACTATTGCCGGCGGAGCTGGGGTGGCTGCCTGTCTAGGGGCTGACTTTGTTAAAGTAAAATATCCTTACAAAGCTAAAGACAAGAAGAAAGCAGCTAAAGACTTTAAAGAAGCAATAATTGCCGCTGGCAAAACTAAAGTGATCTGTGTAGGTGGAGCTAAGCAAAGTGCTAAGAGCTTACTCTCATTTTTAAACGCACAAATAAAAGTAAGTGGTAGTGCTGGTTTGGCTATAGGTCGCAACCTTCACCAAAGAACCCCTGAGGAAGCTTACCGTCTCGCCAAAGCAATAAGTGCGCTTATCCTTAAAGACGCAACCTTAGCTCAAGCGACTAAAATTTATGAAAAGAAAGCTAAGCCTGTAAGTAAAAAGAAGAGCAAGACTAAACTGCTTGGATTCTTTTAAATAAAAAATACACCCTTATAACAATAACTTAAGTTCTAAAATTAAGTATTTAAAATATGTATAAAAAATCTCCCACTTGGGAGTTTTTTCTATCTATATTATTTAGTATATTATTTACTTAGCCCCTGTTTTACTTATTTTTTTATTTTTATCTCTATCCTATCAACTAAGCGGGGGGCTCTATCTACGAAAGAGGGGTAGAATTTTAATTCATATTGACCTATCTCTGGGTAATCCTTTAAGTAGGTTCTAATTTGAGGAGCCTTAAGGCTTACTAAATTTTCTTTGTTTATAATTTTAGCATCTTTTTTCAAAATCATTTGCCCAGAAAAAGTTACCTTTATAGTTGCTACGTCTGTATCGTCATCATAATTTTCCAAAACATAAGATAGGCTATCAGGATTAAATTCTGTTAATTCCTTGTCATCAGGGACTAAAACTTTAAGCTTAGTTGATGCTAAGTTTTTAACCTCTTCCTCGGAAAGAGATATAATAACCACATCCGCCTTCACTTTCATGTCAAAACTATCTACCTTATCACCCACTTCTACGTTTAACTCTAATTCGTAGGGTTCTAGTATTTTATAAATTGTCTTATCTTGACTTCTCAGTGTTTTTAGATTTTTTGCTTTTTCTAAAATTAAATCATGAATCTCACTTTTAGCAAGTTGTATATCTGATGCTTTAACATATTTTTGCATCTTTTGTTCATAGACAAAAGCTTCACTGCTCTCCGCATATATTTTATCTTGCAGACCCACCCAAAGACCTGGGATAGTGAAGCGAGTTGGTCCTATAGCCATTTCTCGACTAATATTATCAGAATATATTTCTACCTCTGCAGAGGATCCAGCGGGTATAGTAACTGCATTCTTAATGCGATACTGCTTATTATCTGGCGAAAGAAGTCTGGTTGTCGCCACTAAAGACTGAGAACGGTTATAGTTGTTTACTATTCTTACCTTGCCCGATATCTCTTCTCCTAAATACTCTTCGCCGCTAGCTAAATATGTTTTTTCTAAATCTAACTCAACTTCATTTACAGAACCACTTACTTGGGTACGCGCATCACCTGGCCTAACCTCAGCTTCACTTTGATTAGCAACTTTTAGAAATAAGGTATCGCTGGTGGTTTCTATTTCTGGAGTTATAAGTATAGTTAATTTAGTAAAAGAGAAATAAAAAACTATAGCGGCTAAAAAAGAAACTAGAATAAGAAATTTCCAAGCTAAGCTACGATAAAGTCTGATGCTTTTTTTATTTTTATAAGCCGGACTAGCATCTAGTGTCTTAGAGTCTTGTCTAGATTTTTTAGTGTCCATCTTACTAGCTAGTTCTTGGTAGAATTGTTTTTGTTTATCATTTTCTTCATTTAAGACCCAAGCTTCTTGTGCTTTTTTTTCTATTTCATTACCAATAATCCCCTCTTCACTACTTTCTCGAGGCACCTCACCTTCTTCTAAGTCAAGGAAGAATTCTTGAGCTGATTGTAGGTCTATCTCATCTACCTCTAAACTTTCATCTGAGAAAAAAGTTTCATTTTCTAACTCCTCATCTTTTATAATATCGACAATAATAGGCTTTGCTTTGCTAGCCTTTTTTTCTGTTTTTTTTGTCTTAATGCTGGTTTTTTTCACACTAGCTTTGCTACTTGTTTTTGACTTAGCTTTTGGCTTAGCACTACTTTTACTAGTTGTCTTCGCCTTGGTACTAGCTTTTGTTTTAGTTTTTTTAGGACTTTTTTTTGTGCTAGTATTTTTTTTTGGCTTAATTTTTGCATCAGTATCTTTTTTCTTAGATTCTGTTTTTTTGGTTTTTGGCATAG
>CAZUDJ010000089.1:0-2812 GCA_964618575.1 uncultured Gammaproteobacteria bacterium
AGAAAAATGCTTGTTTTTTTGTTACAAATATTTAAATTTTTTAATCTAGGGTATCTAAATCAGGGACAAGATCTTCTTCATTTAAATTATTTTCAAGCAACTCATCTCCATTACTCATTTCATCTTCTTCCACTGCCTCCTTTTTTCCAATCAAGCAAACTTCTTGCCAAGGAACATAATGAGACTTAAAGCGCACCTCTTTTACCGGCGTGCTAGTTGCTCCTTCAGGATAGGTAACAGTGTAGTCAAAATAGGCATCTGCTCCATAGTGAGCGCTTTCAGTACATCTTTTTTGGCCAGGGGCTAAGGTATCGGTTTCAATAAGTTTGGTAGGTGGTGGAGCAACTATATTATAGATAACAGGCTTGGTGGTTGTAGCGGTGCGACCATCAGAAGTTCCCCAAAAATCAAAGTGTAAAATATCACCTTCTATTCGAGATTGAATTAGGATATAATTGTCTGTATCATTTAGAAATTTAATGTCTGGCCAAGGGTCGTATACACTAGCATCCATTCCGGCTGGCTCATAATAACTAACTCGATACGAGTGATTACGTCTAGCAGTAATAGGAAGTCCAGTTCCAAGAGCAGAGCGAAAAATAGTAGTTGCTACCTGGCACAAGCCGCCGCCATACTCTAGTATTGTTTCATTTCCTTTAATAACTAACTCTGGTAAGTAGCCACTAGCAGCATCAATATCACCTAAAGTTTTAACCAAAGAGAACTCTTCTCCAGGTTTAATTAATAAGCCATGGACAGCGCCTGCCCCCACTTTTATATTATGACGCCTGTTTTTAGAAGAGCCAGCAAAATTTGATTCACCAGTGCCAATTAAATCCTTTATCTTAAAATCATTTTCTATATTAAAATCAGCCACCTTAATTTCTTTGGCAACTATAGTGGCTACAAAATTATCGCTATTTAAAGCCAACTTTATATTATCTATCGTTTTTTCCTTATTAATTTCACGACCATCTTTTCCTAGCTGCCAAGAAACAACTTTTCCATCTTGTACATCAAATCGAGGCAAGCTAACTTCCTGGTTTATGGACTCAGCAATATTTTCTACTAAGTATTTTGAAATTTTCTCATTATCAAATTGTAGACTTAAGGGGTTTGTATTATTTATACCCTTTATCCAAGAAACATAACTTTGTGGTTTTATTATAAAACTTAAATCATCCTTTCTTTTATTTGTTTCTTGAGGAAAGTGTAGCTTTAGATCACCATTTTCAACCAAGTCTTTAGCAAGAGTGTTTAAGGGTTCTAAATTTTTTTGGCTGACAGTAGGATATTTAGATTTAGTTTTAATTTCTATTTGTTTATTTTCTAATCTACTAAAATTATAAACAAGTTCTTGTCTCAAAATAACTTCGTTTATTTCTTTACCAATTTTTTCTGGATGACTTATTAAATTAAGACTATTGTCTAAAGAAAAATAGGCATTTTCTGGTTCTATATTAACATCTTCAAAAGAGTCTTTAAGCCATTCTTCTAGGATTTCAGGAGAATAAGAAATATTTAAGTAAAAATTATTTCGATGGGACTTATTTAACATTGTTCGTAAAAAATTTAAATAAGTTCTATTTTCTTTTTTAAATATTAAATTAACATTTTCCTCTTTATTAAAATTAATAGATTCTGAATATTTTAAGTCGAGACTGGGTATCTCTGGATTAGCTGATTGTAGACTAAGAGGAAAATAAGCACTTTCTCCATTGTAAGTAAATTTTAATTTTTCTGACCTTATTTTAGCCTCTTCAGTTTTAATTAATTTAGCTAAATCAGATCTAGTCATTTTTGATATATCATGACTAGCCAGAAATGACCTAGGTAGCAATTTATCTTGATAATTATTTAGATAATAAATATAGGAAAATAAAAAAATAGCCAACAACACAAAAGTAGCTGACAATGATATCACTAGAACAATCTTTTTTTCTTTCATCATATTCGCGTTTCTTAATCTTTCATGATTACCTTTATTTTTTCAGGTTTTTCTTTGTACAGGACAACAGTCAAAACTCCATTTTCAATTTCAGCTTCAACTCGCTTTGAGTCTACCTCCGAAGGAAGAATAATAGATCTAGAAAATGGGCCCCAATAGCATTCTTTAAATAGATAGTTTTCATCACTAACAATCTCTTTATTTTCTCGCTTTCCTTTAATAACTAGTAAATCATTACGCAAAGATATTTTTAAATTTTCTGGTTTAGCGCCTGCAATAGTAGATTGTAGAACTATTCTTTTTTCATCTTGAAAAACATCAATTGCTAATTGACCCTCTTCCTCTATTTCTTCTGTCTCTAGCCACTCCGAAATAGAAGACTCCTGAGAATTTATTAAAGACTCTTGTTTATTATTTTTACTAAAAAGCATAGCTATTAAAATATTTGTTTATATCTATAATTTACCAATTTTTAGGACTATTGTAAACAAGCAAAAATAAATAATATTTTTAGATAAAATAAAACCGCCTTTAAGCGGTCTAAGGTGGGCTCGTGCAGATTCGAACTGCAGACCTCTACGATGTCAACGTAGCGCTCTAACCAACTGAGCTACGAGCCCCACTGTGCTCCTAGATGGACTTGAACCATCGACCTCCGCTTTATAAGAGCGGCACTCTAACCACCTGAGCTATAGGAGCAGAAAATACCTATATAAATTTATAACACTCTAAAATTAATTAATCAAATTTTTGTCGTTAAGATGTGAGCTCATTTATTATATTATTTATCTCAAGTGAACTATAGGCGCTTGCCAGCTTAGCATCACCTTGGGGCTTGTAGAGTTCTAAAAATTTCATAGCACT
>CAZUDJ010000090.1:0-2773 GCA_964618575.1 uncultured Gammaproteobacteria bacterium
ACAAAAGTGAAATAAATTGTCAAATAGCTTAAAAGATAAAATAGTTGGAGTAAATAGAAATAAAGAGAAAAAGAAATCCTTGGTTTTAAAATGCGAAAAAACAGCTCTAAGGCATGTTTTTATAAATAAGACAGGGTTTTATTATTTTTTATCTATGCTATAATAGTAGCACTAAGTAAATATAAAAAAGAAATAAATATATGGTAAAAGTAGATAAAAAAACCTGCATAGGTTGCGGTCTTTGTGCTGGTATGTGTCCTGATACTTTTGAGATGGATGCTGATAATAAATCAGAAGTTATAAACCCAGAAATAAGCGACTGTACTAAAAATGCAGTAAAGAATTGTCCGGTACAGGCTATCAGTCTATAATTTTTTATAAAAACACATATGGCGAGCCCAAGAAGAGCAAATAAAAGTAATCCGGAAACAGAAAATATTAATCCGGAGAATTTTGAAATTAAAAAAGAAAGCAAAGAAGCAATAAAGAGCCCCGAACAAACTGAGATCTCCCCTGAGAAAAAAGTTGAACAAGGTAGGGAAAAAAAAGAAAAAGACTTAGATGAAATCGAAAACAAAATTAAAGACTTAGCTCTTGAGGGCACAAGTCCTAGCCAGGTGGCTAGTTTTCATAAACGTAGAGAAAAAGAAATAGATAATATCTTATCCTCTGGTCTACATAACATCTTCCTAAAAATGAGTCCAAAAAAACAACAAGAATTTAAACTTGCTGGCGAAGATACTGCAAAGAAAATTAATTTATTGCTTGATAAGACAAAAATAAATATTTCTAAAATAATTAATTTGATCAGAAAGTGGTTAAAAATAATTCCTAATGTAAATGAATTCTTTTTAGAAAAAGAAGCTAAAATAAAAGCAGATAAAATTATAAATATTAAAGATAGGGCTTAATATGAATTTTACACTGACAAATGGCCAAGAAACAATAATTACCATCGTGCTAATTCTATTAGTTCTTGTTGTTATTGTCTTTGTTGCTTTAAAGTTTTTTAAATTACTTTTTTCTCGTAAACGTTATGCCCGGCACAAAGTCTACTCTATTAAAATACCCAAAGAAAGAAATAGGGACGACAGGGAAGATAGTCAACAGGAAATAAGAGAAGAGATTGCTAAGGGAGAAGCAATATTTTCAGCTATAGGTGGTCTTAAGGCAGAAAGAGGTTTTCGGGCTTGGCTTAAGGGCAGGCAAGACCATGTTTCTTTTGAGATTGTAGCAGATGCTAGGAAGATTGCTTTTTACTTTGCTTGCAATGATCATATCTTCCGTTACTTAGAACAACAAATACACGCTCAATATCCCGCCGCCTCTATTTTAGAGGTAGACGACTATAATTCTTTTGCAACATCAGGCCATTTAGTAGCAGCTTACTTAAAGACAGTGAAAAGTTTTATTTTCCCCATTAAGACTTATCAAGAAATGGATGTTGACCCTATGAGCTCTTTAATTAATGTCCTATCGAAGTTAGAATTGGGTGAAAGTTTAGTTATTCAATACCTGGTTAGAAGCGCTAAGGCAAAGTGGCACGGCACTTCCAGGCAATCAGTGAGCAAGATAATAGAGAAAAATTCAGTTGCTGAGGGTCTTAAGTCTAGCCCACTTGAAAAAATAATGCCTTTTATAAGTAGTTCTAAGCCTAAATCGCCAGAGGTAGCTAAACCCGAGAAAAGATTAAGTGAGGTAGAAAATGAGATGTTGAAAAAAATTGAGGAAAAAAATCTGAAGGCTGGTCTCGATGTCAACCTAAGAGTTTTAAGTTTTTCTAGCTCTCGGGAAAAAGCAAGTCGACACCTAGAAAATGTTAGCAGTGCTTTTTATGAGTACAATAATTTTTCCTATGGTAACTCTTTTTCTAGACCTAAGAAAAAAAATCAAAAGAGGACAATCTATGACTTTATCTATCGCTTCTTTCGAGAGGAGCATTCTTTCCTTTTAAATAGTGAAGAGTTAGCTTCTATATTCCACCTCCCTTTAAAAAGCACGGAAACCCCTAATATACAGTGGTTAAACGCTAAAACCTCGCCCGCGCCGGCAGACATTCCTCAAAGTGGCATATCTTTGGGTCACAATATTTATCGTGGTTTAAAAAAAGAAATTCGCATGAGTGCTAAAGATAGAAGACGCCATACCTATATAGTGGGTAAGTCTGGTGTCGGTAAGTCTGTTCTTTTAGCTAATATGGCTATACAAGACATTGCTAATGGGGAAGGGGTTTGTGTCCTTGATCCCCACGGTGATCTTATCACAGACATTTTAGAACGCGTTCCACCAGAGCGAGCGGAGGATGTAATTATCTTTTCACCAGCAGACACCGAAAGACCATTAGCTTTAAATTTATTAGAATACGATCCTAGATATCCTGAACAAAAAAGTTTTGTAATAAATGAGATGATAGGTATTTTAGATAAATTATACGATCTTAAAGCTACTGGTGGGCCGATGTTTGAGCAGTACATGAGAAATGCAATGTTGCTGGTAATGGACGACCCAAGTACAGGCTCAACTCTGATGGAAATACCAAAGGTATTGGCTGATGAAAACTTTAGACGACTAAAACTGCGAAATTGTAAAAATAAAACAGTGGTTGACTTCTGGACTAAAGAAGCCGAAAAAGCTGGTGGAGAAGCTGCTTTGGCGAATATTACCCCCTACATCACTTCGAAATTAACCTCCTTTATTTCCAACGATATGATGCGACCTATTATTGGTCAACAAAAGAGTGCTTTCAATATTCGTGAAGTAATGGACGGACAAA
>CAZUDJ010000091.1:0-2770 GCA_964618575.1 uncultured Gammaproteobacteria bacterium
GAACCCACGCTAGAGGTTTTGGAGACCCCTGTACTACCACTATACGACGCCCGCATAATATTTATTTAATTTTTCTATAGGATTTAGTTACAAACTCTTAATTATTTCTTTTTTTTCTTAAAAAATTTAAGAGTTTTTCTAACTATATCATTATCAACTCTATCAAGGTTAAATTTATCAGGTCTTAATCTTTTATCACTTCCCCCATTTAGAGCAGATTGGCCTTCAATACAATCATCTAGATGGTCGCAAAACTCTAACTCATAAATATAAAGAACTGTAACAGCTAGGGAAATAATAAGTGGACCAAGGATTAGTCCCCAAAAACCAAATAAGGCGACTCCTCCTAAAATAGAGAAAAGAACAAAAATCATATTAACTTCGGCCTTGCCTTTAATAAGGTAAGCACGAAGAAAGTCATCTATTGTGCCAATGAAGAAGAATCCCCAGCTTAAAATAAATACACCTTGCCAAATGTTACCTATCAAAATGTAATACGCTCCTAAAGGAACATAAAATATCATAGAACCAACATAAGGAATAAGTGATAGTAGGCCCACCACTACTCCTGCCAATAAAGGAGGAAAACCTATGATTGCAAAACCAATAGCACCTACAACACCTTGGGCGGCGGCTACAACAAAAGTAGAAATAAATGTAGTATAGCTAACCCGTCTGAATTTACTAAATATCTCCTTGTCATACTTATCAGGAAGCGGTGACAATCTCATCAAGGCTTTAGCCATTTTTTTGCCATCCACAAAGAAAAAGAACATTGATATTATAATAAGAATAAGAGATAGAACAAAACTAGTTGTGCCCTTGACTAAAGCAGCTGCACTAGAGATTAGCCAATTGCTTGATCTCTTTAAAACATCTAAAACAACACTTTTTATTTGCTCATTTTGCAAAATTAAATCATCTATATTTAAGTACTTAAGTACTCCACTTTGAAATGACTCTTGGGCAAATATTTCATTTACACTATTGTTGTTAAAGAATGAAACAGCTTGTGAGTAGGCAATTGTTGATTTTTGACTAGCATAAATTATACCTCTTATAGTTGGTAAAACAATAATCAAAACAAGCACTAGGCACATTAAGAAAGCTGTTAAGTTCCTTTTGCCATTAAATTTTTTAACCAGGTATTCATAAGGCTGGTAAAAAATAGAGACTAGAATTACAGCCACAAATATTTCCGTTAAGAAGGGCTTAAAGATTAAATAACAAGCAAACAAAACTAAAAAAACTAATATAAGCAAAAATGGCTTGGTTAAACTTTTAGTCTTATTCATAGTCTTTAAGTATTATTTTATCTATTATAGAAATGATAAAATAAACTATTAATTATTTAGTTTCTTTATGTAATGTGTGTCCTTTACACTTATTACAAAACTTTTTCATCTCTAAGCGTTCTTTTAAAGTCTTTTTATTTTTGTGTGAATGGTAATTAACTGTCTTGCATTCAGTGCATTCCAGTTTCATCATGTTGTCTTGAGACATATTCTATTTGTATCCGCTCCTTGCCTTTTCTAAGCCAAAAATTGGATAAATATTAATTATTATAATTAGAGAATAGCTAAAAGTAGCATATAAGTCAACCAATTCCCTATTTCTGACATTTAGGGCAGTAGTGCGTACCTCGACCAGCTAATTTAATCTTTTCTATACTTGTCTTACACTTAAAGCAAAGCTCCCCTTTGCGTCCATACACCTGGAGTAAGCGACTAAAATTACCCTTCTTGCCACTTGAGTCCACATAGTTGTTAAAAGTTGTCCCTCTATTTTCTATCGCCTTTTCTATAATTTTATTTATAGAAAGCAAGAGCTTCCTTCTTTCCCCGAGGCTAAGGCTCCTCCCTTCTCTTACTGGCCTTATACCAGCTAGAAATAGGGCCTCATCAACATAGATATTACCTAAGCCAGCAATTAACTTTTGGTTTAGAAGTAGAGCCTTAATGCTACTGCTTCTTTTTTTAAGCATTTGGGATAAATAATCGATGCTTAGTTTTGGACTTAAAGGTTCTGGGCCGTAATTTTCTTCCTTTATTCGTACTAACTCTTCTTCTGAGACAATTTGCAGATAACCAAAACGCCTTAAATCGTTAAAAAATAAACGAGCCCCGCTGCTAAAAACTATCTCCGCTCTTGTGTGCTTGTTAGGCAAAGACCCCCCAACTGCTTTTTCAAAAGACTCATCACTTATGCTATGTCCGCCCACTATCTTCTCTTCTTTGGCTATAAGTATAAGCTGACCTGTCATCTTTAAGTGAACTAGAAGATATTTATTACTTTTTTCTCCTTCCTTTTTAGAAATTTTAAAACTAAGCAACTTCCCTCTCCTTGATATATCAAGGATGCTCCTATTTAAAAGCGCCTTAACAAAAAAAGGTTTAGCATTCTTTAAAACCTTAGCATCATTTAATTTAAGGTCTATAATCTTTTTTTTAAGAATGCTAGCAACTAAGTCGCGTCTAATTGTTTCTACCTCTGGTAACTCGGGCATAGTATTATTTTAAATAGCAATAAGAACAATAATCACAATAATAAGAGAAAGAAAGGCGATCGCTAGAAACTTAGCCACTCCCTGCCCTATTTTATCCGGATTAATTATTGGCATAATATTTGAATAATAATTTAATAAATACATTAGTATTATAGCCTTTTAAAGTAAAATTAAAAAGACTCTCAAATTGAGAATCTTTATTTTTTGATGTGGGCCGAGTAGGATTCGAACCTACGAAGGCATAAAGCCAGCAGATTTACAGTC
>CAZUDJ010000092.1:0-2749 GCA_964618575.1 uncultured Gammaproteobacteria bacterium
GTCTAATGAATCACTTAGGTGGTGTAATTAAAATTGGTCAAATTAAAGAAGAGTTGAAACTCTCAGAACTAAAGAGTAATATATTGTCTACTTGTTTTGAACTAGCTTTAGATAAAAAGAAATTAGTTCCATCAGGTAAATTTAACTTTGGTCTTTCAAATTATAGTAAAAATTTAAATTTAAATAATAATCTAGGTCTTGAAATTAAAAATGAATTTAAAAAGAAGGAAATAAGTTCAAGGCTAGTTACTAGTCGAGATAAAAAGCTATCTAGTGTTGTTATTACTCAAAATAAGTTAGTTAGAAAGGGAATAGAGTTAGTGTTTGTTATAGAGGGCGATAAAGCCTTAATAGGAGAAACACTAGCAGTACAGCCCTTTAAGTCTCTTTCTTATCGCGATTATAGTAGGCCGGCTCGCGACGATAAGTCAGGTATGTTGCCACCTAAGTTGGCTCAGATTATGCTAAATTTAGCTGAAATTAAAGGCAAGGATGCTGTAATTTGCGATCCTTTTTGTGGCTCTGGTACAGTTATCACAGAGGCAATGCTAATGAATTACAAGTCTTTACTGGCATCTGACAAATCTCCTAAGGCAATGGATGATACTAGGCAAAATATAGAATGGATAAGGGATAAATTTGATATTAAAGATGCTAGAGTTAAGTTTTTAGTCAAGAGTAGCTTGGACTTATCTAAGTTTGTTAAGACTCAGAGCGTGGACGCTATAGTTACTGAGCCATACCTGGGCCCACAAAGAGGGCAGCTTGATTTTGAAAGTATTACTAGTGAACTTGAATATCTATACTCTCATTCTATAGAGGAGTTTTATAAAGTTCTAAAACCAGGCGGAAGAGTGGTTATGGTTTGGCCCATGTTTTACGCTAGTCGCTTAATTAATCCTAGTATTTCTAAGTTTAAGCTAATGAGCCCTATATCTAAGGATTTAAGTTTAAATCCAATTATTAAAAAACATATAAACTCGAGGGGAAATATTGTCTACGGTAGGCCCGGTCAAAAGGTGTTTCGCGAAATTGTTATTTTGGAGAAGTAGATTTTTAGCTAAGCTTTGAACGGTTTATTTATCGGATAATAAAATAGAGGGCTCTAGTATGAGTAAAATAACATACACCACACTCATAACATTAACCGTTGCTTTGTTTTTATTTATATCTTTCTTCGTCTCTATTATTATAAAGTCTGATGTAATAGATATTGTTAAGTCTAAGTTAAGTCACTTGCAACTAGCTATAGATGTCTTATTTATAGCCTTGTGGCTCTTGTTAATTCCTCTGGGTCTGTATTTGTTTAAGAAAAGGCAAAAATACTAAAATAATAAAAAAAGACCATCTTTTAAGATAGTCTTTTTTAGTATATAGAGCCACCTCTTTATTTACCAATTAGGAAATTACAGACATCACCATCTTTTACCACATAATCTTTACCTTCAGTTCTAATTAGACCAAGCTCACGGGCTCTGGCTTCACCGCCGCATTCTAGCATCTTCTCCCAGTCTATTACTTCAGCTCGTATAAAGTTCTTGATAAAGTCAGTGTGTATCTCCCCGGCTGCCTCAGGGGCCTTTGTGCCCTTTAAAATAGTCCAGGCTCTAGTCTCTTCTTTGCCGGTAGTAAAAAATGTTTCTAAGTTGAGTAGTTTATAAGCGCTTTGAATTAAGCGATCAAGACCGCTTTCTTCTAAGCCTAATTCTTTTATAAATTCAGCTTGGTCTTCTTCGGGTAGACTAATGATTTCTTCCTCTAGTCTCACATTAATTTTTAAAACATCCTCTGCCTTAGGACTCAGAGCATTCTTATCATAATTATCGTCTATGTTTAATAAATATAAAATAGGCTTAATGGTTAGAAGATTTAAGGTTTTAACAAAAGGAGCCTCTTCCTTATTGAATTCTAGTTCACGGACAGCCTTGCCCTCGGCTAAGTGTTGATAGATACGTTCTAAAATAAGAATATTAGCCTTTATTTCCTTATCCCCACTCTTTACTTCACGTTTTAACTTCTCTAGCCTCTTTTCAACTGTGGCTAGGTCAGCGAAAACAAGCTCCATAGCGATAGTTTCTTTATCTTCTTCTGGGTTAATCTTCCCCGAGACATGAATAATATTTTTATCCTTAAAATCTCTTATCACTTCACAAATGGCATCAC
This sequence comes from uncultured Gammaproteobacteria bacterium, assembly GCA_964618575.1. Lineage (GTDB taxonomy): Bacteria > Patescibacteriota > Patescibacteriia > Patescibacteriales > UBA12465 > UBA12465. The sequence goes on from CAZUDJ010000092.1 coordinate 2,164, forward strand.
ATTCACGAATATGAGCTAAGAATTTATTTCCCAAACCTTCTCCTTTGGAGGCGCCTGAAACAAGACCGGCTATATCGACAAACTCAATAGCGGTAGGAATAACTAATTTTGGTTTTGACATCTTAGCTAAAGCCTCTAGGCGCTGGTCTGGTACTTTTACCACACCCACATTAGGGTCTATAGTACAAAAAGGATAATTCTCAGCATCCACCCCTTTTTTTGTTAAGAGGTTAAATAAAGAAGATTTCCCCACGTTAGGTAGACCGACTATTCCAATAGATAGTGACATATTATTTATTATATAACTTATAATTTGTTAATTTTGATATGACTTATGTGGAAATTTTTAATTAAAAAAAGAGGCCCATATCACGCCGGTCTTTATTATATATTAGAACTTTAATAAATACTAGGCAGTGGATGAGCCCCATCCTTAATAAGACTAATTCTTAGTATTATCAAGGCATAAGCCTTGCTGACTTAAATAGCTTTTTTACTCCCACAAATTGTTTATAATTTTTTTTGATTGTTTTAATAAAACTAATTATGAAAGTCTTTTTTAGATTTCATTATTACTTATTAAATT
>CAZUDJ010000093.1:0-2702 GCA_964618575.1 uncultured Gammaproteobacteria bacterium
GATCACATAACAGCCGCTAAAGCAGTAGCTTTTGCTGAAGCTCTTAGACCTGAGTTTGTAGACTATTCTTTGCAAGTAATTTTAAATGCTAAACACTTAGCAACTAGTTTAATGAAGTTGGGTTATGATGTTGTATCACAAGGAACCGATAACCATCTATTTGTGCTTAGTTTAGTTAAACAAGAAATGGCAGGCAAGGAGGCGGAAAAAGCACTAGAGACAGCTGGCATATCTGTTTCACGTTCAACTATACCGAATGAAAAGCGTTCTCCCCTTGATCCTTCTGGTCTAAGAATAGGTAGCCCAGCAGTTACAACCAGGGGCATGAAAGAAGCAGAGATGGAACTTGTCGCTAGCTATATAAATGAGGCTCTTTTAAACAAAGATAATGAAAAAGAGCTCTTAATTATAAAAGAAAAAGTAAAGAATCTTTGTTCTCACTTCCCCTTACCCACTAAAAATATCAAATATTAGCTTATGTATAAAATAATAGATGGACGTAAAATTGCAGAGAGGCTAAAAGATGAGCTTACTCAAGAAATTTTTCAACATAAAGACACTAGACCTAGCCTGGCTATAATTTTAGTTGGTAGTCGAGAGGATTCAAAACTATATGTCTCTTTAAAAGAAAAAGAAGCTAAGAGTGTAGGGATAGATACCCACCTATACCTCTTTCCTAAAGAGACCCGACCAGAAGAAGTTTTAGAGGCAATAAATTTTTTAAATAAAGACAGTGGCGTAGACGCCATCTTAGTACAACTACCTTTGCCAGAACAATTTGATGCAGATAAAATAATCCAAGCTATAGATCCTAAAAAAGATGCTGACGGTTTTCATCCCAAGAGTCCAAGCTATATAAATTCACCAGTCTTAGGAGCGGTAGATGCTTGTCTAGGTGATATATCTTTTAAAGGAGAGGGCAAGAGCGCTTGTATTTTAAATAATTCTGAAATATTTGGTGAGTCTTTAAAAAAACTATTAGAGGGAAAAGGTTTTAAAATAGAAAAACAAGATAAAATAAAAGAGGCCGATTTAATTATCAGTGCTGTTGGCAAACCAGCTTCAATTAAAAAAGAGATGATGAAGAAGGGAGTTGTTTTAATAGATATAGGAATTACTAAAGATAGAAATAAGGTGCGCGGGGATATTGATCTAGAAGCAGCTAAAGAGCAAGCCTCTTACCTAACACCAGTCCCAGGAGGTATCGGTCCTATGACTATCGCTTTTCTATTTAAAAATGTATTAGAAATCTTCAAGCATAATAAAAAATAATTTAATGTATTAATGGTAGATAAGAAAAAACAACTTTTAGAGTTATTAAAAATTCATTTTTCTTATGATTCTTTTCGCCCCGGACAAGAAAAGGCAATCGATAATATCTTGGCGGGTAAAGATAATATAGTGGTTCTTCCCACTGGTGGAGGAAAGTCTTTAATTTATCAATTACCAGCTTTAGTTTTAGATGGTATTACTTTGGTAATATCTCCTCTTATTGCCCTTATGAAAGACCAGGTAGACTCTTTAGAAAGAGTGGGAATACCAGCTACTTTTATAAATTCAACCGTCTCTCCGGATGAAGCTCTCCTTAGATTAAATAAAGCCGCTAGTGGTTTCTATCGTTTAGTTTATATTGCTCCAGAAAGGTTTTATAATAGGGCCTTTTTAGATATACTTAAAAACATTAAAGTTGCTCTATTTGCTATCGATGAGGCCCATTGTATTTCTCAGTGGGGTCATGATTTTAGACCTAGTTATATGAGATTAAAAGAGGCGGTAAAGTATGTTGGTAATCCACCAGTAGTAGCTTTAACAGCTACGGCCACACCTGAGGTAAGAGAAGATATTGCCAGGCAGTTAAACTTAAAAGATCCAGAGGTAATAATAAGTGGCTTTGCTAGACCCAACTTACAACTAGCAGTGATTCCCTCAGACAGTGCACAAAAGGTAGAAAATATTGTTAATTTTTTAGTGACTAATCCTGATATTGGATCCGGTATTATTTATACCGGCACTAGAAGTAAAGCGGATGAGATAGCTGATGTGTTGATGGAAAATGATATTAAGGCTTTAGTTTATCACGCTGGACTAGACCCTGAGAGCAGGCGTTGGGTGCAAGAGAGTTTTATGGGTAAAGAGGCACGAGTTGTAGTTGCGACCAATGCTTTTGGTCTGGGAATTAACAAGTCAGATATTCGTTTTGTTATCCACCATGACTTACCAGGAACAATAGAGGCTTATTACCAGGAGGCAGGTCGAGCTGGCCGTGATGGCTTAGCTAGTTTTTGTCTTCTTTTTTACAATAAGCAAGACAGATATCTGCGTGAGTTTTTTATCAAAGGTGATAATCCGGAGCCAGAAACAGTTATAGAAATATATGACTATCTTTTACGCCTGCTAGGCTTAGAAAGTAGTCCAGAGAATTCAATTTTAGTAACTTATGCAGAAATTGCGAAACATTTATCAGAATCTACTCCAGAAATGGCAATTGGCACAGCTTTAAAAATCTTAGAAAGAGAGGGTTACATTTCTAGACCTAAAGAAAAGACGGCTAATTCATATTTGAAAACAAAAAAACCATTTACTGAAATTTTAGCTGGTATTAGTAAGCGGGCCAAAAAACAACTAGAAGTAATGGAAAAACTATTTGCTAAGTACTCCCAAGAATTAGAGTCTGGCTGGGAATTTTCAGCTGAAGAGGTGGC
>CAZUDJ010000094.1:0-2700 GCA_964618575.1 uncultured Gammaproteobacteria bacterium
TTGGCGCTTTAGCTTATATTTTTTCCTTATTTTTTGGTTTTACTATCATAGTCGGTGAGCTTTATTTTTGGTTATTCTTTGCCCTTTTAGCTAGCTTTGTTTTTGTTGAAAATAATAAGGAGCTACATCTAGCTTATGGAGCTGAGGAATTTGTTTTATCCAATAGAGAAAAATATATTTGGGGAGCTCTTGTAATTTTTCCTATTTTTGCTTGTTTATTGTTTATAAACAATACCTTTAAAACACTAAAATCAGACTACTATTTTTCTCAGATGGACTTAGCTATAAATAGCTCACAAAGAGCCCAGGCAGCAGGCTTGAGACAGCTTATAGAGAGTATAAACGCTAACCCGGTTTTGATCCAAAAAGCAAACTACCATTTAGGGGCTAGTTTTGCTAAATACTGTAGTTATGGAGACTACGTAGATCTTAGTGAGGAAGTGATGCTTAAAAGAGAGTTAGATAAAATTGTTTCTCAACTAGATGACAAAGCTTATTTAAATATTTTTAGCAAAGCTAATATTTATAATTGTTTAAATAAACCAGATCTAGCCAAAAGATATTATGATAAAATAATAGAGCTTAGTCCTTCTTGGCCGTCTAGTTATTTAGAGCTGGGGAGGCACTTTGCTAAAAATGACAATATTCCAGAGGCGATAAAATATTTTAAGCTAGTGGAGATTAATTTGCCTGACACAAACAGTCCACTTATAAACGAGATTCACCGTAAAGGGGTTTATAATTATAAGTACACTATGTACAAATCCTTAGCGGAGGCTTATATGAGACAAAACGATTATATTGCCGCTGAGAAGTTTTTTCAATTAGCTTATCATAATTATCCCTCTGACTACTCCTTACTTAAAAAAATTGCTGACTGTCACTATCTAATGGGCGACAAAAATCTAGCTTTACGCTATAATTTACATGGGCTAGCTTTAAGTCCGAGTGATTATACTTGGCCACTTATAGTTTCTATTTTATACAGCGAACTAGGCGAAGCAGACAAGGCGGCGACCTATATGCAAATGGCTAAAGATATAGCTCCAGAGCATGTCTTGGAGGATTTAAATTAATTTTAAAAAATTATAAATAAATATGTTAAATCTATACCTCTTACTATTTTTTTTAATCGGCCTTATCTTAGGGAGTTTTTTAAATTGTTTAGTTTGGCGATTACATAAAGAAGAGGGTATTTTGGGCCGCTCATACTGTCCTAAATGCCGAAAAAAAATAGTTTGGTATGATAATATTCCCTTGCTGAGTTTTATACTTCTTAAAACTAAGTGTCGAAATTGTAAAAAGAAAATATCCTGGCAATACCCTCTAGTTGAGCTTATAACAGCCCTTTTGTTTGCTTTCTCTTTCTATCATTTTTTTATAAGCGGAGGAGAGGCGCCACTTCTTTTAATTCGTAATTTACTTTTAATATTTGGGCTTACTTTAGTTTTTGTCTATGATCTAAGATTTCAGCTCGTTCCCATGCTTTTTGTTTGGCCACTCTTGGCTTTAGTTTTTGTTATAAATCTATTTTTAGGATTTACATTTTTAAATATTTTAATTGCCGGTCTAATAGGTGCTTCATTTTTTGCTTTACAATTTATATTTACTAAAGGCAAGGCTATAGGGGAGGGAGATATTTGGCTAGGTGCTTTGATGGGTATAATCTTAGTTCGTTTGGACATGCTAGTGCTCGCTTTAATGCTATCTTATTTTATAGGGGCTGCAGTTGGAATTATTTTACTTATAACAAGCCAAAAGAAATATAAATCAAAGATTGCCTTGGGCCCTTTTCTGGCTCTTGGCACCCTAATTTCCTTATTTTTTGGTAATATAATTATCAATTGGTATTTAAATTTGTTTTAGAATTGTTAAAATATTAAAAATTCTGTATAATACAAAGGTAAACAATATTAGTCCTTGTTTTCTATTTTTATAAATAGCTGTTTTAAGGGCTTTTTCAATAAGTGCTATGAAAGATGACATTATTGCTGGCTTAGATATTGGCTCCACTGCTATACGTTTAGTAATCGGACAGAAGATATTAGGCCCAGCTGGCGAAGAGCTACAAATTATTGGTGCTGTTTCCGGACCTACGGCTGGTGTTAGTCGTGGTATAGTAAATAGCATAGAAGAAACTACATCATCTATTTCTGCAGTTTTAGAGAAGGCAGAAAGATTAGTCGGTGTCCCTATTAATCGGGTTTGGGTTTCTATAAATGACCCCCACATCAAGTGTGAGCGCTCTAAGGGTGTTATTGCTGTTGGTAGAAGTGACGGCGAGATAGGTGAAAATGATGTTAATCGGGCTATTGAAGCAGCTCGCGCCTTAGCGGTGCCAGCCAATTATGAAATACTACATGTTATTCCTATTAAATTTAGTGTTGACAATCAAAGTGATGTAAAAGACCCTATCGGTATGAATGGTATTCGCCTGGAGGTAGAAACTTTAATTGTTCAAGGGCTAAGTACACAAATAAAGAATTTAACCAAAGCAATATATCGCACTGGTCTTGAGATTGAAGATTTAGTTTTAGCACCTTTAGCTGCGGCTGAGGCAGTTATGAGCTCTAAGCAAAAAGAACTAGGCGTATCCCTTATTAACCTAGGAGCATCAACTACTTCACTAGCTGTCTACGAGGAAAGAAATTTAATTCATACAGCAGTTTTGCCCATTGGGGCTGAGCATATCACCTCTGA
>CAZUDJ010000095.1:0-2625 GCA_964618575.1 uncultured Gammaproteobacteria bacterium
GCATAAAGCCAGCAGATTTACAGTCTGCCCCAGTTGACCGCTTTGGTATCGACCCATCTTTTTTAAATTTTTAAATACTGCGAAAATATATTGTAAGTACTGCTATATGATAATTAAAAAAAGTTATCTTGTCAAACAAGCTAAAATCTAAATAATATAAGGCTTATTTCATCACTCCCTCAAGAACTACTCTAGTTAAACCATAGGCGGAAAATACTATAACTAGGCCAATTGCCGCCCAAACAATAATATCCCTACCCTTCTTAACTTTATCAGCACTACCCGATGAAGTCATCCAGGTGATGCCACCAAAGACAAACATAAGTAAAGCTAAAGAACCCACTATTCCTAAAACAGCATCTATTACTATGCCTATAAGTTCCTGGGGCGTATCAGCATTAATTTTGTTTTCTAACTTAACTACGCCAGACCCGCCATCGCCCCTATTATCATTTTTTACAGCTTGAGCAAAGACAAGATTTGGTATTAGTAGAGTTAAAGCAAAGACCAGGGCTACAATATTTTTTTTCATAATTTAATCTTAATTATTCTGATAATATTATATCACTATTTGGAAAAAGAAAAAAGAGGATTATTGTTAATCCTCTTTTATTAATTTATACTTTTTTTAAAGTATAGTTACATACACTGTTTGCTTACTATGAGCTAATATTTTAAACACAACTTTCTTCTTAGGAGGCAGAAGTACATCCTCCCCTCCTTTATAAGAAGTGCCGTCACTACAAATAATTGTGTAATCGTAGCTCTCTGAATGGATCACAAGATTGGATTTCTTTCCATCTGGTGTTGCTAGCCAAGGACTACCCTCGTTTGCCTCTAGCTTATAAGCATAGGTATTTTCTTGTTGTAATATTCTAAGTTTAGCTTTCGTATTATCATGTATAACATTTTCAGTTAAAGAACTTTTCTTAACATCCTTTGTGTAGTCATGATTTACAAATCTAACAAAAGAAATAAACAAAACAACCAACAGAACTGTTGTTCCTATCCTACCCTTCTCACTTATTGAGCCTATTATAACTAAGATAAGTAATGAAAAAAGTAATATTATTATCTCCTTCCACACAAATCCTATATTGATGTTGTTAAATATCAACACTGCTAAGAGATTTATAAGCAGCCCTATGACAATAGAAACACCTAGCAAAACTATCCAGTGCCAACTTTCCATAGGAGACACTTTTTTCTTTTTTAATTCTGTCTTGGGATCTCCGGAGGTACTTACAGAGTCACGCTCTAAAGTATTTATAGTTCTAATTTTTTTTGCCATGACTATTTGTTTTTATTATTTTTGCCTTTCTGTGAGGCGCCTATTCCCATTCCAATTTTAAAACCTTTATTAGTTTCACCACTAGAATCTTCTATCAGGGTAATATTAGGATTGCTTTTTATTGCATCCCATTTAGAAAGTTCTGCAATATAGGCAGCTGCCTCAGATGAACCAAGGTCGGTGCTGTCTGTAATAAGCTTAATTTTGCTACTCTCTCCCTTTCCTGCACCTTGCCCTTCTAACTCTAAGCGTTTAGACTCGCCTATTGCTCTTGCTTCTACACTTTCCGCATCAAGTTTTGCTGTCTCAATATTAATTTTTGCTACTTCTCTATTTTTTTCAGCTTCTAAAACTCTAGATCTTTGCTCCTTTATATTTAAGGGAACATCGATATCCGTTATAGTAAAACTTTTGGCTTTAACGCCCCAGTTGTTTAGATCTCTGAAAAAACGAGTTTTTGCTAAATCTTCTTCAGAAACATCAATATTGCGCATTCCTTGTGGAGTTAATTTCTTCTCAATCACATTGCCTTCATCATCAACCTTGTCTTGTTCTATTAGATCTGGCGCATCTTTACTAAAGTCTAACAAAGCCACAACATTTTCTAGTTTGAAAACACTTTTCATCTTTATCGCTTCATCTAGAGTATAAACTCCAAAAAAAGCTCGCACCGTATGTTCTGCTTTTTCTTCAAGAACACCTAATATGTCACCGACATTATAGGTCGCTTTTTCAGAATCGAGTATCTGAAAAAAGAAATCAGCTTTAAGTGAAGCGGAACAATCTTGAAATTCAACATCCCCTTTATGGCCATCGTTTTCATCTAAAAATAGTGGTAGTCTTTGCTCACCTAAATAAACGCGAGCAACTATTACCTCTAAAAGAAAAAAAGGGAAACGGAAATGAGGTCCAGCCTTAAGTGGTTCACCAATATATTCTCCTAAAACCTCAACTATATCCTCATTCATCTGTGGCGTTGAATAATATCCTAGAACCAATGTCGTTCCCATAACTAGCAACCAAAGTGCACTAGCAAAACCTATACTATAGGTAAAATTTATCCCAAACAGTAGGGCTATAAAAAAAACTACTGCAAGGGCTGCGCTTACAGCCAATGTATACACCAACCATATCTTTCTTCTGTTGTGCCTTGCATTTAAGGCAGAAGAACTTAAATCACTCTTTGTTGTCATAATTACCTCCTTTTTTATTATTATTTATTTTTTAATGTTCAAATTTTTAAATAGTTATTTTACAAACTATCAAGTAATATATATCACATATATTAAAATATGTCAATACTTTTTACCGCATATTAGCTAATATTATATAAA
>CAZUDJ010000096.1:0-2619 GCA_964618575.1 uncultured Gammaproteobacteria bacterium
TAATTAATAGTTAAAACTATTATTTTTTTAAGTGCATTATCTTATATATGGTTAGTCCAAATTTAATAAAGCGAAAGGAAGTCGATACCGCCTTGGAATTAAATGATAATACCAAGAAGTTGTTTCAGATTATCTATAGCGAAGAAAAGCGTAGAAAAGAGAAGTTAAGTGATAGTGTACCAAAAATAAAGGTATCTGAACTTATTTCTCGTCTTTCTTTTGTTTATGAGAAAGTTAGAAATGCGGTTGATTACGATGAGGATCATTTACTTAGAAAGAATGCCATCTCTCGAATTTTGAGACGTCAGGTTATAATTGAGGGTGTTATCAAAGAGGTGGACTGCCAAAATCTGTCTCATCATTTATTAACTGAGCTTATACGAGGCGGATATTTACCTAATAATGAGATTCCGGAAAGAAAGATTTTTGAAATAGGAAACTTGCTTGATAAGTACATTCAACTCAAGGATCAAATTTCATATAAGATAAATACGGACCTAGGTGTTAAGGCAAACACCGCTGATGCTAAAAACTTAGTTCAGAAAAAAAATAATGTTATTCGCTTCATTCTTTCTTTAGCTGCTTGTGAGATAGAAGACAATTTAGCCCCTGATAGGGTCAGAAAGATGATAGTAAGTAGCATGTTTGATGCTCTTAAAAAAGACATTGCCTTGCCAGAGGACTCTCCTTGGGCTAAAGATTTAGAAATTCAAATATACTTGAGCATAGGGCGCAAGTTTTTAAAACTTGATAAAGACATGTTGAGCTTTGTCTTGTTTAAATTTTACAATGGCACTTGGTTGGATTTAGATAGAGAAAAAGACGAAAATGTAAAAAAGAAAGAAATTACCAAAGTGGCAGCTAATTTAGACTTGATAAATAAGAAGATAGATGAACAGTTAAACCACCCCTTAATTCGCCCTATAGATAAGATAGTTAGACGCTATGCTCTTTATTTTAATACTCTAGCTGACACAATCGCCGAAGATCCAGTAAAAGCTTATCAGGTTGCCCAAAGTGGTGAGAAATCCTTCTTTAAACTACTCACTCAAACGATAAATAGTAAATATAAGAAATCTAAGTCTAAGCTTTGGCGAGCTTCGCTGCGCAGTATTATCTATATCTTTTTAACGAAGTCTGTTTTTGTGGTCTTAATAGAAGTACCGGCGATTAAATGGTTTGGAGAAGATTTAAATATTATTTCTTTACTTATAAATATCACCTTCCCAGCAGTTTTACTCTTCCTTATTGTTCTTACAACCGCTAAGCCAGGGGAAAATAATACCAAGAAGATATTAAGTGGAGTAAAGCAGGTAATTTCAAGAAATAATGAGGAGCGCCAAGCTACCTATATAATGCCTAAGAAAAAGAGACGCTTTATCACTAATCTTATATTTAATTTAATCTATTCTGTTGCTTTTCTAACTTCTATTTACTTTATAGTAAAAGCCTTATCCTTTATCGGCTTCACTTGGGTGAGTATGGTTATTTTCCTATTCTTCTTAGCTTTTGTTAGTTTTTTTAGTGTTCGCGTATCGCGAGGAATTAAGGATTTAATGATAGTAGAAAGGAAAGAAAATATAGTTACACTTTTAATAGATTTATTTTACATGCCTATTATATTAGTCGGTCGTTGGCTCTCGGGTAACATGTCGCGGGTAAATATTTTTGTGTTTATTTTTGACTTCATAATTGAGGCCCCTTTTAAAGTTTTAGTCGATGTAACTGAGGATTGGACTAAGTATGTTAGGGAAAGAAGAGATAATGTAGATTAATATATGGCAATATTAAGTGTGGTGGCAACACCGATAGGCAATTTAGAAGACATAAGTTTACGCGCTTTGCGTATTTTTAAGGAAGCCAATACTATTTTATGTGAAGATACCAGGGTGGCAAAAAAATTAATGTCACACTACGACATAAAGACACCCTTGCTTTCTTATCATCAGCATTCAGATATTTTAAAAATAGATAAAATAATAGATAAGTTAAAAAATGGCGAAAATTTAGCTTTAATTAGTGATGCTGGGACACCAGGAATATCTGATCCAGGTAGCTTGCTTATAAGTACTATAAGGGAAAGACTGCCGGAAACAGAAATAGTGGCTATCCCTGGCCCCTCAGCCCTAAATGCAGCCTTATCACTGGCTGGGATAGGTTTTGATAGGTTTATTTTCCTAGGTTTCTTGCCCCATAAAAAAGGACGTCAAAGTCTGGTTTTAAAAATTGTAAAAAGTGATATGCCCTTTGTCTTGTATGAGTCCAAGCATAGAATTATAAAATTGCTTAGTGAACTAAATAAATACTGCAAAGAATTTTCTCAAGAAAAAGATATTAGTCTATTTCGAGAAATGACAAAAATGCATGAAAGCTATTACCAGTCATCGCCTGAGCATCTAATTGAAACTTTAGAATCTGATCCTAAAAATTTAAAAGGAGAGTTTGTGGTTTTAATTAAGAATAAATAAAGTAATAAGATAATTTAAAATATTGTATGTTAAATGAGATAGATAAAAAAAATAAAGCAGATAGTTTTTACATAACTACCACCTTGCCTTATATAAACTCAGAGCCGCATATTGGTTTTGCAGCCGAAATTATTAAAGCTGATGTTATTGC
>CAZUDJ010000097.1:0-2604 GCA_964618575.1 uncultured Gammaproteobacteria bacterium
AATTATAATACAATTTCAATTGAAACTATTACTCCCGAGGGTTTAGAATCTTCTGTGATTACTTTAAACTTTTTAGATTTTTTTGTTTTGATTTCTGTTCCTTTGGTTTTTCTTTTTGTTTATCGTTTAATTTTTAGGCGTAGGAGATAAATTTATGGACTACTCTATTTTTTTAATACTTGCTAAGTTAATTATTTCTGTATCTCTTATTTTGTGGGCTTTTAAGCTCTTAATTTCTGCGTTTAAAAGATAATTCTATGACTGCTTTTGACTTATTTATATTTTATCTTGTCGGTTGTTTGGTTGCTTTTCCTGTTGCTCTTGTTATTGGTACTTTATTTAGAAAATAACTTTTTTTAGTTATATGTTTATTACTAGAGGGGGGGTGATTTTATGGAGTTAGGCACTTTTTTAGCTAGCACGACTGCGATGATAACCAATGTTGCCCCTGACATTTTAACTTTTTTCCTCGGTGTTGTCGGTGCGGTTTTGGTCATTGCGTTAGGTAAAGCAGGTTTAATGCTTGCGTATAGATGGATAGTTGGCATTTTCCGTTCTTAGTGCTGTTTTGTGTTTGCCCCTTTTTTCTAGAGTTAGGGGCTTACATAAAATTTATAATTTTTATTTTTTAATTCAAAGTTATGAGAATTTTTAGAAAATTAGGGTTTGTTGTTTTTTCATTAGCATTTTTTGTGGTTGGTGTTTTTGTGGCTGGTATTCAAAATGCTAATGCCGAAGTTCTTGAAGTTGATTTTTTTGATAATACTAATTTTGATGTGGGCCGTTCTTTAACTTTAGAAAATAGCGGCTCTCTTGTTTGCATTGGTGCTGCGGGTGGTTTTTCTGGTGAAGTTAATTTTTATCTTGATTCTGTTATTGAAGCCAATAAATTTGATAAAATTTATTCTTTTGTTGACGGTGTTTCTTATCCTTATGTTCGTTTTGCCTTTTTTAAAGATTATGTTGAGTCTGGTTCTTATACTATAATTAGTCCTAGTGTTTATTATGCTACTGTTCGTTGTTTTATTGATGATAATCTTGATTCTGTTGATTCTTATAGTTCTGCTATTGGTATTGTTGACAGTTCTGATAATTTTATTTCTACTTCTACTGTTTCTGGTATTTCTAACAAGACTATCTATACTCATTTTCGTGCTTCGTCCCCTTCTGACCATAATAGAGTTCCTACTTTGTCTTTTTCTCCTGATTCTATTTATAATTTTTCTACCGGACCAACTTGGTATTCACCTATGAGTCCCGGTTTTTCTAGTTCTGAGTCTGGTTATAATGATTTAGTTCAAGTTGATTCTTTTGATGTAAATAGTTCTGAAAAAACTATTGATTATACTGTTGCATCTGGGAATGAGTCTGCTTGGGTAAAGGAAACTTATATTATTTTTAACAATAAGCCATTGCCGACTAATGACTACCTTTTAATTTATGACGGCGGTAATGAGTTTTATGATGACGAAAAGCCAGAAGATATTTATCGTCGTATCCGTCCTACTACTTATAGTGGCGGAGGTTATTCTGCTACTCCTTTTAAATTTGCTTATAATTTTTGCGATTATTTAGAAGATACTTATACTTCTCTCGGTCTTTGTGTTGGTGATGACACTACCTGTCCGGTTTTTGATATTGCTCAGCATTATGAACCAGAAAATGGTTCTAATGTTTACCCTGATTATGATATTATAAAAACTCAAGTTTTAGTTTCTTTTGACACTTGCTCTGGTGTCTATGAATTTTACCCTGATGACATTCCCTACAAAAAAGGTAAAACATTTATTTCTTTATATGATAATGTCAATTTAGCTCAAGTTGCTATTTCTAATGAAGTTAATTATGAGATAACTTCTCTTTCTCATGTTGAATTTGGCGCTAATTTTATTAAACTAGGGGGCGATTATGACTACACTAGAAAATTTAATTTTTCTTATAGTGATTCTAACGAAACTTTTACTATTCCTGTTATTTGGGATTTTTGCGGTCTTGATTGGTATGATGATGAAACTGGTTTTGAGGTTTGTGTTTCTGGTTCTGACCGTCATTGTGTAGTTGCTGACACTTGTTCTGGTTTTGGTTATATTGAGCATCCTATGCCTGACGCTGGTCAGATTTTAAATAAAACGCTGTTAGTTTTAGAACCCTCTCCCTCTCTTAATTCTCCTTATATTCAATCTGGTTATTGGTTTATTATAAATAAAGCAGTTGCCCCCCTTGATAATTATAGTTCTATTGATTTTTGTAATGAAAGTACTGACACTTGGCTTAGCTATGGTTTTTGTTTAGTTAGTGAAAAACTTTTTAATCCTATTTTTGGAACTGTAAAAAGTATTCCCTCTCATATTTTCCCGATTAATGTTGCTACTCGCATATTTGATTCTTGGGAAGATTCGTCTGATAAGGCATTGTCGCACGATTTTGACTTTATTTTTTCGTCTTTAGATTCTGGGGGTAGTGTTTCTATTGATTTGCCCGAGGGTTTTTTTTCTAATGGCGGTTCTTTTGTTGTTTTTAGCAAGTCTTGGTTTCAAGGTGAATCGCCTTTAGCTTTATTTTTTTATAACTTTAGAAAGTTTACTCCTTATCTGTTTTTTGTTG
>CAZUDJ010000098.1:0-2577 GCA_964618575.1 uncultured Gammaproteobacteria bacterium
ATAATATATATCATATAGGAAATTAGACATTTTTTCAATTCATATGGGTCTAGATGAAAGAATAAAATACGCAGCTATGAAGGCAAGACATGAAAAAGTCTTGCGTCCTTGGTATAAAAAAACCTGGGGTATTATTGTTATTATCTTAGCGAGCTTATTTTTAATATTTACTATCATTTTTAGCTTGAGCGTACAAAGCGTCCTAAGAGAAAGGAATAATCCTGATCAGTATAATGAAGAAATGGTAAAAGAGTTTCTCGCCCGAGTCAATCGAAAAACTGCTAATACTTTTGGCCCCCAAGATGCTCCCGTTACCATCGTTGAGTTTGCCGACTTCGCATGCTCTTTTTGTGCCACCTCCCACCCTAATCTAAAAGCAATTAGAGAAAAGTATCCTCAGCAAGTAAGAATCGTCTATCGTGACTTCCCTCTACATGATAATTCTATTTTCCTTGCCCTAAGCGCACGTTGCGCGGGCGAACAAAATGAATTTTGGACTATGCATGACTTCATTTTTCTAAATCAAACTAGATTAGCTATACCTCAAAGTGAACTAAGACAAGTAATGCCGGGCTTTGCTTCTGAACTTGGACTTGATGTTGCTCAATTTGAAAAATGCCTAGATGAGCAGACATATTTCCCTCAAATTAAACAAGATGCCGAAGATGTGAGCTTTTTGGGCCTACAAGGAACACCAACTTGGTATATCAACAACACCCCTTTTGTTGGCCATCTCTCATTCCAAGAATTAAATACTATAGTTGAGGGTATAATAAAGAGTAGCTCTTTACCTAAGAGTGGAAACAATCAATAACATGAAAGATGTAGTGCAAATTAGAGTACATGGACGCGGTGGCCAAGGAGTGGTTACGGCCTCAGAAATTATTGCCATCGCTGCTTTTAAGCAAGGTAAACATGCCTCAGCTTTTCCTCATTTTGGGGTAGAGAGAAGCGGGGCTCCTATTTTATCTTATGCCCGTATATCAAATAGTCCCATTTTAACTAAAGAAAGAGTGTACAACCCTTCCATCCTTATCATCTTAGACTATACCCTTTTACAAACTGAAAGTGATATTGTAAGTGGTGTAGACAAAGATACTTTAATTATAATTAATGCTCCTGAAAGCTACATCTTAAGTACAAAATTTAAAACTGCAAAAATATATCTTAGTCCGGCTACTGAGATTGCTCTTTCTGTATTTGATAAAAATATAGTTAACACTATTATCTTAGGGGCCCTTGCTAAGCACTCAGATATAATTAAACTTGAGTACTTAAAAGAAGCTATAAAAGAAAAATTTAAAGATAAAGGAAGTGAAGTTGTAAAGAAAAATATCTTAGCAATAGAAAGTGCCTACCATGGAAAATAATAAAAAAAAGACAAATAAAAATATAATTTCTCCCCGCAGCTCTCTTGCCAACAAGACTGGTGCCTGGCGTATTGAAAAGCCTGTGACTGACTATGACAAATGCATCGGCTGCTCTCGTTGTGCCAAGGTCTGTCCTGAGTCTTGTATAATAATGCAACAAACTAAAGCAGGGCTAAAGCCTAAAATAGATTTAGATTATTGTAAGGGCTGCGCCCTTTGTGCAAAGGAGTGTCCTGTTAAAGCAATTTTAATGGAAAAAGAATAAAAAAATTTATAATTATTATAATGAAACCTATCTTCAAGAAAAATAATAAGCAAATGCTAGAGGGTTCACGGGCCATCGCCCTTACAGTCGCAAATATCTGCCCCGCTGTTATCTCCGCCTACCCCATCACTCCTCAAACCCACATCGTTGAAGACTTAGCAAAGTTTAAGGCAGAGGGAAAAGTAAAGTATGAATACGTAAGAGCAGAGAGCGAGTTTGCTGCCGCCTCTATAGTTCTGGGTGCTAGCGCTTCTGGCCTTAGAACCTACAGCGCTACTAGCTCTCAAGGCTTACTACTAATGACTGAGGTTCTCTATAATATATCTGGTCTAAGGCTTCCGGTTGTTATGACAGTTGCCAATCGAGCTATATCAGCTCCTATAAATATTTGGAATGATCACTCCGACGCCATGGCCTTACGTGACTGCGGATTTATACAACTCTTTGCTGAAAATCATCAAGAGGCTGTCTATCAACATATTTTAGCTTATAAAATTGCTGAGAAAACTTCCCTGCCAGTTATGGTAAATGTAGATGGCTTTATTATCACCCACTCCTACGAAGCGGTTTATATACCTAATAAGACTCTAATCAATAAATATCTCGGTAAATACAAACCCGTTCCGGGGACCTATCTAGATCCAAAAAATCCAGTTACCCTAGGCGGTTTCTATCCCGGAGAATATTATGCGAAAACAAGAGAAAGTTTATTTTCCGACATGCAAGATTCTCTTAAAACAATTAAAACTGAGTGGAAAAGTTTAAAATCATTTTTTAATTACCAAAGCACTAATAATGGCTTAGTGGAATACAGTGGCAAGAAAAATGCTAAAACAATAATTATTGCTCTTGGATCAGTGGCTGGTACTATTAAAGAAGTAATTGCCAGTCAGCCTGAAGCTGCTTTGCTTAAGATAAGTTCTTTTCGCCCTTTTCCTAGCC
>CAZUDJ010000099.1:0-2484 GCA_964618575.1 uncultured Gammaproteobacteria bacterium
TTTTTAGAAACTTTCATGATTTAATTTAAATTTATAAAGCTTATAATTCTCTATCTATTTTAGCACTAATTTCACATTTTTTTCAATTAAAAATAAAATGTGTAAGTATACTTAAAAAAATAAAAAACAGGTCTAAGATAAGATAATTCCTCGACCTGTTTTTATTTTAAAATATATTTCCCCTAGAAGGTTCCTTTAAAAACATTTCCTGAGCTCTCTGCCTCAGCAAAGCGCCCGCTTTTCTTTTTTGCATCATATAACTCTGAGTCTATCTCACCTAGTATCCTTTGTAGTCTAAAAACTTTAAGACCAGCCTTTTCTCTTTCCCCTGGGCTAGGATAATTACCTTCACTTATTCTTTCCTCTACTTCCACTTTAAACTCTTTGATAAATTCTAAGAACTTTTTCATAAGTGCGCTGCCATCTTTATCTTCACTTACTCTTTGATACTCAACGAATTTATCATTTAGAGCAACAAATTCAGGGACATCATTAAACTTTTCCACTAAATATTTCATGTTGTTGTTGAAATTTGCCAAACCACCTTTAAGCATATGATCCTCATCGAAGGCGTTGCGTGCTTCTAAAACAGCTTTAAGCTTATTGTACTTCATGCTCGGATCTTCCTTAATCCGGTTTATCTCATTGTCTATCATTTTAAAACGAGTACTATAGACCTCTACTGGACTAGGAGAAAAGCCATATTCTTCTCTTATTGCCTGTATCTTGGCGCTAATTTCACCCCCTTCAGCCATAATCTGCTCCCTTATTTCTTTTTTCTTCTCATCACTTAGACCAAGGCTATTCATCTTATCTTCAAAACTCTTGGCTTCATTGTAATAATTTAATCTTTCTTTTTGCAACTCCTCTAGCTCTTCTTTTTTAACTGCCATTAGCTCTGCTTTCTCAGCTAAACTAAGTTTTTGCTCCGGACTCTCCTCTACTTCTGGCTCAGCTTCAATTCTTACTTCCTCTGCTGCTTGTTCTAGAGCTGGCTCTTCCTTAGCAGACTTAGGTTTAAATAACTTTTCGAAAAATTTCATAGATTTTATATTAGTTTCTTAAATGCGCTTATATTTCCTAAATACTATAGTATAAAAAAAGAAAAAAGTAAAGGAATTTATGACTTAAATTCGAGTTAAGAGCTTAAAAAATTAAGCATTTTTTGTAGCCAGCTTACTCGCTTCACTTTTCTTAGGGTCTATATAAAGGAAAATAAAGCTTGCAAGAAGCACAAAGGAAATTATATAAAATGCCATTTGCATAGAATAAAAATCAGCCATATAACCCATCAGAGGCAGAAACCACAACTTATTGGCTGATTTAAATAGCTCTAAAATAGAGCCCATAGTGGCTCTTTTCTCTGAGCCTACTTGATCATGGAAAAGACTATTGGCAATAGGTGAACGCAAATTGTCTAACATTAAAATAATGAAAAATAAAACCACTAACCACATAGACTGGGGCAGTATGGCAAGTACCACTAAAGCGAGGGCGGCAACAATACTTGAGTAATTCATAATTCTAGCCTCACCCCACTTATCTTCTAGCTTGGCACTAAATTTTACAATAAGAGCTACCAAAATTAAAAAGAAAGAATAAATTAGACCAAAGTTTTGTAGCTCTATTCCAGCTCCTTTCATGTAAGGTTGGATAAACTTATCTAGTGCTGAAAAGCTAAGGGCAAATAAAGAAATATTTAAAATAACAGTAAGAAGTATTTTACTAGAAAATATATCGCCAAAAGCTCCTCTTACAAAGTGCTTAGTTTCTGCCAAACTAATTCTTGTCTTTGAGCTCTTCTCTTCGCTGGGAATTTTTTCCCAGGTAAGGGTTTGGATAAAGTTAACTAAGGCTGGTAGGGCGGCTGCTAAAAAGACCAGACTAAAACCAAAGCGATAGGCAATATAGCCACCGACTAAGGCGGCTAAGCTCTCTGAAATTCTCGCATAGAACTTTTGCTCAATTTTTACCTTACTATACTTAGGGGTGCCGGGATGACTATCAAGATAATTATAGACATAGGCTGTTTCTGTCCCTGAGCGAAAACTCTTGCCTAGTTCATAGATTAAGTTTGCAATTAACAAGCTAATAAAACCTGTAGCCAGGGAAAAAACTACAAAGCTAATGAAGATAAGGAGCTTGGAGTAGATTATACTTTTGCGGTTACCATAGATATCGGCAATTATGCCACTGGGAATTTCTATTATAAAAGAAAAGGCTGAGCCTATGGTAAAGACCCAAAAAATTTCACTATAGCTAAGTCCTAAGTCTTGAAAAAACAAAACAATAATCGGAACGAAGTATATTTGATTTTTTAAAAATGAGGCGAGGTAAAATTTCTTAACTTGTTTCATATTCTTTAGCTAGGCAAACTGCAACCTGTCTTATCTGCTAAATATTCTAAGCTTTTCTGTCCTAAATCTATATCGCCATTTTCAAATATCCAAGTAGGATAAGCTGTTACACCGGCTTTTTTGCAAA
>CAZUDJ010000100.1:0-2437 GCA_964618575.1 uncultured Gammaproteobacteria bacterium
TCTTAATCTCTTAAGCATTTTTTCCCAACTAAACTCTGAACTTGCCCGATGCTTCCCTGTTTGCGCCAGACTATCTCTTAAATTTTTATCATTTTTAAGTTTTAAAATCGCAGCCTTAATCTCCTCTATACTACTTGGATCTACCATAAGACCATTTTTTCCATCTAAAACAGCATCAGCAACCCCACCAGCGCGACCAGCAATTACCGCTTTGCCAGCTAAGTTGGCCTCGAGGTACACTATACCAAAACCTTCATAGTCTGCCCCGATTTGGCGGGCCGGCATGGCAAAAATATCGCAAGCACTTAGCCAGGCTTGCTTTTCCTCATCGTCTATAGAGCCCAAAAAGATAACTGGTGATTTAGATTTTAGACTAGAGCTTAGATCTTTTAAATAGGCCTCATCTTTTCCTCGTCCAGCAATAAAATACTTAATATTTATATCATCTATTTCTGCTAAAGCCTCTATCATTCTATCAAATCCTTTGCGCATTACCAAACGACCTAAGCTAAAAATATTAAAAGTATTAGTCAAGTTATACTTCTTCTTTATTTCTCCAACTTTCTCTAAGCTAGCAGGAACTATATTTGTGTCTATGCCGGGATTTTGAATAATTATTTTAGCTTTAAAGTCAGCTGACAATTCTGTAACTAAACTAGCGACATAGGAATTAGCACAAATAATATTAGTAGCTCCTTTTAGTATGCGCTTACTTATATAGCGTTTTCTCGTCTTAAGCTGTGAGGCAGAAAAATCATAGCCGTGTAATATAACACTGTATGAGATTGGTTTAAACAATGAAACAAAATAAGCGGCTGTGCCCAGTGGCAGTACATGCCCTATTAATAAATGATCAAAGCTTTTCTTTCTATATTCTCTAAAAATCAAGCCTATTACCTTAAGCCAACTTAAGGGCAAATTGCTAGAAACTAAGTCTCCTTTATTATTATTTATCACCCTAAAGCTATCCTCCTGGGGCCAGTATTTTTCTAGATTTTTATAGTAATTTGCAACTCCACCTGCAAAAGGAGGGAATTCTAAAGTTAAAAGTAGTATTTTCATAGTTTAAAAGATTTAAAAATGCTAACTAAGTCCTCTCTCTTTATACCTCCAAGTAAATAAAGTAGCACTAAATAAAGTAACGCACTTAAAAGAACAATGGGAAGAAGTGGCAAGACTGACTTAAGTAGTATTATCGAAAGACCCATTAGGAAGGCCGCTAGAAGTGACTTTCCTAGCGTGCTTAGATTTTTTTTGAAATTATATTTTACTAAAGTGGAAATAGAAAAAACTCCTAGAGCAAACATCAAGAAATTACTAAGTACCACTGTTATAACAGCCCCTAAAGCAGCAAAACGTGGAATAAGTATTATATTTAAAACAATGCTAAAAATAGCGGCAATTATCATGTTTCTAGTGTTTCGCTTCTGTAAATCACAGGCATTTAAAAGTGAGCCTATGGGATAATTTAAAAAGATAAAAAATAAAGCTAAAATAGCAATTTGTAGTGGTAATACAGCAGCGGCATAACCATCGGAAAACAATAAAACTATTTTATCGGCTAATAAGAAAGTACCGACTATAATGGGCCAAGATATTATAGTTAAATAATTAAGGGCTCTGGCAAAAGTAATCTCTAGCTGCGCTCTATCACTTTGCCAATATTTACTTAAAGCTGGATAAACTGAAGCGGTAAAAGCCAGAGGGAGAAATTGTAAGGCAAAAACTATCTTAAAAGCTATCTGATAAAGTCCCACCTGGACATCGCCAGCTAGATAAGAAAGTAAAACAGAATCAAGATAAGTATAGAGTCTTTGAAAAACTGCATAAAGAGCAAAGGGCCAAGAAATAAAAATCAAGCTTTTAATTAAAACCTTGTCGTAGACCAGCTTAATTGGCACTTTTAGTTTAATCTTTGCCACCCAGAAAGAATAAGTGAAGTTAAATAAGCTAGCTAAAGCTAAAGCTCCCATAGCAAAATAGAGTCCGCCACCAAGTAAAAGTGAGCCATAACCAAAGACAAGTACTATGAGTTGAAAGACAACCGCTGCAATGCTCTCATATTTTAAATTATGAAAGCCACGAATGGCAGCATAAAAAGTACTGGTAAAAGAATCTAGCACCATGGAAAAAATAGAAATATAAACTAATATTTTTACCAAAGGATCGCTAGGGCTAAGGTTTATAATAAGCACAGCTAAAAATACTGAAATAACAGCAAGCGGTATCTTCATGCTGAGTATGCTGCCAATTAAACGAGATACCTTGTCTTGGTTTTTAGCTACTTCTCGGGTTAAGACATTAGCTAATCCTAAGTCTATTAAAATTGCAAAAATAGTAGTAAATGAGATAGCAAAATAAAATTTACCCAAGTCAGCGGGTCCTAAAAAACGAGCCAAAAGAGTAAAATAAAAAAAAGATATAATCTTTTGTAATA
>CAZUDJ010000101.1:0-2420 GCA_964618575.1 uncultured Gammaproteobacteria bacterium
TTTGATTTTATCTCCAGTGTTTGGCGACCAGTCCCAGCTATTGATAATCCCGAGGGGCAGTATATGAGCTATAGAAGTGACGCTACTTCAGCCTGGCTACGAATCCTAACTCAACCGGAATATATGGCGAGTGGCAAAGCTTCTTGGTATAAATACAAA
This sequence comes from uncultured Gammaproteobacteria bacterium, assembly GCA_964618575.1. Taxonomy (GTDB): domain Bacteria; phylum Patescibacteriota; class Patescibacteriia; order Patescibacteriales; family UBA12465; genus UBA12465. Next base: position 160 of record CAZUDJ010000101.1, read on the forward strand.
GGAGGTCTGTTTGCTGCATCGCCTGACTACCCTAAGGGAACTAAGCTTAGAGTAACCAATGTAAATAATGGCAAGAAGGTGGATGTTGTGGTAAACGACTATGGACCAGACAGAAGTATACATCCCGATAGAGTAATAGATTTAGATAAAGTAGCTTTTGAAAAGATTGCGCCACTAAGCGCTGGAGTTGTCTCAGTCTCAGTTGAGTTGATTAAAGATGGAGACAGCGAGGTGACACCAGAGATAAGTACAAATCTCTTTCCAGAGATAGATGCTCGCAATGCGGTGATAGTAAGGGAGGATACAGGTGAAATTATTTGGGGTAAAGACGAGGGCAAGGCTGTTCCTATTGCTAGCTTAACTAAAATGATCACAGCTAAAGTTTTTTTAGATACGAATCCTGACCTAAAGAAAGTTGTAAGCTATAAAAAACAAGATGAACTCTATAACTATGAACATTGCTTTCCTTGGGAGTCATCTCGCTTGCGTGTAAGCGAAGGAGAGACAATGACAGTTGAGGATTTACTCTATAGCACCCTAGTGGGTTCCGCTAACAACACTGCTGAATCTTTAGTGCGGGCCAGCGGCTTAAGTCGGGCTGAGTTTGTTTCTCGCATGAATAGCGTGGCTAAAGATTTGGGAGCTTATAATACTCGCTTTGTTGAGCCCAGTGGTCTTTCTCCTGACAATGTGAGTTCTGCTTATGACTATGCTATAATAAGTAGAGAAATATTTAAAAATCCTCTGATAGAAAAAATTTCTAGCGCTAAAAGTTATAGTTTTTATACCATTAATACTAAAAAAGTTCATAACTTAAAGAATACTAACCCGATGATAAAAGATGGTATGGCTGGAATACTGGGATCTAAAACTGGCTACTTGCACGAGTCCCTTTATTGCCTTATGACGAGAATTAAAACCAAACAGGGAAACATTTTAGTAATTAATTTAGGTTCTAGTAATAAAGTAAATAGAGTTGCAGACAATAAAAAATTAATAGAATACGGTTTAAGTGCTTTAAACTAAAAATATGATAAGTATTAAAAACGCTAATAAGGCCTATAATAAAAAAGCTAAAGTTTTAGACGATGTTAGTCTAGAAATTGCAGCTGGGGAGTTTGTTTCTATTGTTGGACAATCGGGAGCGGGTAAGACTACTTTAGTAAAAATGTTAATCGGTGAAGAAAGATTAGATAGCGGACAAATTGTGGTAGGTGAGTGGGATATAACTAAAATTTCAAAACGAGAAGTTCCCTATCTGCGCCGACAAATAGGCGTAATATTTCAAGATTTTAAATTACTCCCTAAGAAAACCTTAGGAGAGAATGTGTCTTTTGCCCTTGAGGTTTCAGGTGCTAGTATTGCGAAGATTAAAAAAATTGTCCCTAGTGTAATGAAAATTGTTGGTCTTGAGGATAAGCAAAAAAGATATCCGCACGAAGTCTCAGGTGGGGAAAAACAAAGAGCAGCTATTGCTCGGGCTCTTGTCCATCAACCAAAGATACTACTGGCTGATGAGCCAACCGGAAATCTAGATGCTTTAAATGCTAATGAGGTTATAGACTTACTGCTTAGAATTAATAAGTTTGGCACTACAGTTATTTTAGTGACACATAATAAGGATGTGGTTAATCATTTGAGTAAAAGAGTGGTAACTATGGATGGCGGTAGAGTCATTTCTGACAAAGAGCAGGGTAAATATTTATTATAGTTTAATTTTAAATACATGTTGTCTTTTTATAGAATAATCAAATTTAGTTTTCAAGACATTGCGCGTAATTTCTGGCTAGCAGCAGCGACGGTCACCATTTTAATCCTATCGCTACTTTCTGTTAATATTTTAATGGTGGTAAGGGTTATAAGTGAGAATGCCTCAGTCGCGGTTCAAGAGAAGATTGATATAAGTCTGTATCTAAAACCAGATGTCCCTGAAGAGCAAATTATTCAATTAAAAGATAAAATTACCCGTTTTGAAAAGGTAAGTAGTGTAGTCTATATTTCTAAAGAAGAGGCTTTGCAGGATTTTCGATCTAAGTATGAAAATAATCAGGAAGTTTTAGCAGCGCTCAAGGAGTTGGGCCAAAATCCACTTTCGCCTAGTTTAATAATTAGACCGAATAACTTCAAAGAAGCCGATCTTTTAATAAATGAGCTAAGAGTAATAGATGATCCAATTATTGAATCCCGGGACTTTTCCGACAATACCATGGTTTTAAATAAGATAGATAATATCACAAAAAGAGTTAATGATATTGGCTTAG
>CAZUDJ010000102.1:0-2411 GCA_964618575.1 uncultured Gammaproteobacteria bacterium
ATAATAAGAATAAAGAAAAAGATTAAGAAATGGAATATATGGAAAAAACCTAACATTCTTTCTACATCACCCCAAAAACTTAAATTAAAATCTACACCTGTAAATGCAGATACTAAAATAACTCCGAAATAAGCTAAAAGACTATATATCATCCAGTTTAACTTAGGCCTATACTCCTTATATTTAAAAACAAAAATAATAGCAACAATGGCTAATATTTCCATTAAAATATTAAAAGGTAGTTGTTTAGATGAGATGTAGGGGAAAAGTAAATCTGAGAAAACAAAAAGCACAAAAAATAAAGATGAAATTATGCCTATTTGTAATACCCTTAAATAATTTTTTGCACTCATAAGATTTTTATATATTAAATTATTTAATCTTTCTCTTTTATTGCCAAGGCGACTGCCTTTGCTACGCGCTTATCAAAAACACTGGGCAGTATTTCCTCTGGGCTTAAATTTTCAACTAAATTAGCTAAGTTTAAGGCAGCTCGTTGTAACATTTCATCATTGATGTCAGAAACTCCATTATCAAGCGCCCCTCTAAATACTCCGGGGAAAACTAAAACATTATTAATTTGGTTAGGGTAGTCACTGCGACCAGTAGCAACAACATAGGCACCGGCTGACTTAGCCTCATCAGGCATAATTTCAGGACTAGGGTTAGCAAGGGCAAAAACTACAGGATCTTTAGCCATGCGTTTTATGTCAGAAATACTAAGCGCTCCAGCTACAGAGACGCCAATAAAAATATCAGCTCCGACTATAAGCTCAGGCAGACTACCCTTCTTCTTATGCTTGTTAGTATAACTAGCCAGTAAGGCCTTTTCCGCACTTAAATTTTTTCGCTCTGCATAAATTGCCCCCTGACTGTCTATAACGATAATTTCAGAAAAACCATATTTATGTAATAAATCTGCAATAGCCGTGCCAGCTGCACCAGCCCCACTTATAATTACTTTTGCCTCCTTTTCACTTTTATTTTTAAGTCGCAAGGCATTGATTAAACCAGCTAAAACTACTGTAGCTGTGCCATGTTGATCATCGTGCATAACCGGAATATCGAGTTCCTCCTTTAGCCTTCTCTCTACCTCAAAACAACGGGGAGCTGAAATGTCTTCTAGGTTTATGCCACCAAAAGTTGGTGCAATTTGTTTAACAGTCTGCACTATCTCTTCTACATCTTGCGTCGCTAAACAAATTGGCAAAGCATCTACGCCAGCAAATTCTTTAAATAAAATACATTTTCCCTCCATAACTGGTATGGCTGCTTCAGCTCCTAAGTTGCCTAGCCCCAATATTGCACTACCATCGCTTACAACCGCTATAGTATTTCCTTTCATGGTGTGGCTGTAGGCTAGCTCTTTGTTTTTTCCAATTTGGGAGGATACCTCAGCTACACCAGGACTATAGGCTAAAGAAAGCTCATGCTTATTTGAAACCTTAAATTTGCTTTTTATCTCTAGCTTTCCTTGGTGTTTTTTGTGTAACTTAAGTGACTCCTCGTATATATCCATAGAACTTTAATTTAACTAATTACTTAATTCTCAAGCCAGAAGGTGTGGCTATATTTATACCGGCCGGTATACCAGCAGTTTCTTTACCCAAGCAATACTCAATATTATAAATTATATTATCATTATCATCTTCTACTAGACTATAGTCATAGCTATCTGCCTCTGAACAACTACTACTTACTCTTGGTGGAAGAGGTACAAGTTCAAGATAGTTATGACTGCCATAAGATAAGGGTTTGCCAGGCTCCAGTGTCTTGGGGTAAGCGCCAGTGTCATGTCGATATAGGGCCAGAGCACTCTGCACTCTTCTTAGATCTGCTATTCGCTTAGCATCATTGGCTCTTTCTTTTGCTAAAGAATAGGAAAAGAGAAATACTAAAACTATAAGTACTGAGATTAGTACCAAGACTGTTGTCTCTATAATATCCCTCTTAGTATATTTCATTAATCTTGTATTTTAATATTTATCTAATATTTCAAAATTATAGCATTTGCCTTAATTTATAGTCAATTAAGCTCACAATTACTCTTAAGGCAAGAAAATAGACAATTTGTCCACAAGCTATCCCTAATTTGGAATTATTAGCCTAATTTATACATAATTTCGGTATTTTTAAGCAAAATGTACAATATTTATATATTTTATATTATGACTTTTTTGCCACTTATCCACAACTTAAGAACATGAAGGGCTCTAAAATAGCATTTAGACTAAGAATACATTGATTACTACAAAAATAAGGTAAACAACTAACATTGCCAGACCTTCCTTTCGACTTAGTTTTTTATCAGTTCTGGCAAAAATAAAGAGCAGCACTATCATCAGAGTGACGAAAAATACCAAAACATAATAAACCAAGTCTGTTTTAAAACTAATAGGACTTAAAATAGA
>CAZUDJ010000103.1:0-2409 GCA_964618575.1 uncultured Gammaproteobacteria bacterium
TACCCCTCTATCAGCTGCATTTTGACCAGCCTCATCCATATCAAAGGCAAGCGAGATATTGTTGGTAAATCTTTTAAGTAGGCTCACCTGAGCAGCACTTAAGGCAGTGCCGGAAGAGGCCACTACATTTGTAATGCCATTATTATGACAAGCAATGGCATCCATTTGACCCTCTACCACTATTACTAAATCCTCCTCACGAATAGAATTTTTCGCATGATTTAGGGCAAATAAAACCTTACTCTTATCATAGACCTCGCTTTGAGGACTATTGATATATTTAGCAGTCTTTTCTGTTTTTTCTTTCTCGGGACTGATGCGGGCGGTATAGGCAATAATATTATTGTTTGCATCCCAAATAGGAAACATTATCCTCCCTCTAAATCTATCGAAATAAGAATTTCCCGAGGAAAACTTATCCTTCTTTATCACCATACCGCTAGCTAGTATTTCCTCATCACTGAACTTCTTCCCTTCCTTAGGCCTGGCTTTTAAAAAATTGTAAAGTGAATCCCAGCTGTCAGGGCTGTAGCCCAAGCGCCAGAAAGCAATATTTTCCTCATCTAGTCCTCTTTTGTGAAGATAGGCTAAAGCACTTTCTCCCGGCTTGTTGTTTAAAATATGGGCATAATACTTAGAGCTAAGTTCTAAAATATCTAATATTCTTCTTCGTCTGGAACGATCTTTTGAATCTGTGTACTTAAGCTCGACTCCAGCTTTGGGAGCTAGAAACTCTAAAGCTTCTCTAAAGTTCATTCCTTCTTTTTCCATAACAAAAGAGAAGATGTCGCCACCACGAGAACAACCAAAACAATGCCAGATTTGTTTATCTGGAGAGACAACAAAAGACGGCGTCTTTTCATTATGAAAGGGACACCTAGCTTGAAAGTTAGCGCCAACTGCTTTTAGGGGCATATACTCCCTAATTAAGTCAACGATATCTAGTTTTTGTTTTATCTCTTCACTACTGTTCATATATTATGTAAAAATAGCAGGTAGTAGAAATGATTTAAGTCGCATGATTTCTTGCTCAACTAACTCTCCATCATACTCAGCATTGTGTCTATTAAAGCCGACATAGCCAGGCTTCTTTTGATCTAAATGAAGATTAAACATCACCATCTCATTTCCCTCCTTATCTTTTCCTAACTTATAATAAATATGGAAACGGGGATAAAAATCTCTTCCCAAACGTCTAGCAAAACTTCTCTCACTATCCACTCTTTCGGGAATAAAAGTATAACCCGCCTTGCGTAACCAAAGCTCAGGAGATTCTTGCAATTGACTTGTATAAACTGTTAGTTTCATTTATTTTTTTGTGGAAATACAACAAATTTATAAAGAAAGAAATTATGTAAACCTATAGTTAAATTAACCAGCACCTGTGACAATAAATACCACACACCCCAGACACTTACCAGAAGATGCATAAAATATCCATTAAGACTTAAAGCTACTAGGGCGTTTATCATATAAATAATTAATTGGCGCGGTATTTTCCCCTTATGGTAATCTCTGAAAGTCCAAAACTTCTGTAAACTGAAACTGACTATAAAGGAAAGGATAAAAGCTAAGCTGGTGGCGGGGACAATTCTCCAATTAAACCATTGATAGAGCATTGCTAAAACAATTAGACTAACTGAAGCGGCAAAGATCCCAGCAAAGGTGAATTTGAGAAAAGATTTGCGCTTATCACAAAATGAGTAGAAATTGGGGTGCTGTTTTAAAAATTTATTTCTAAACTTATAGTAGACTGCCTTTATTTTTTTCATAATTACTTACTTTTACTTTCACTGGAAAAAGAGAAAACCCAATTAATAATATCCTTACTCTCTTTAAACCTAGCATTTTTATCATTGCTATTTAAAATCGTGGCCACAAGCACCTTGCCATCAGGCATTTGAAATAGACCAGAAAAGCAGTATCCTGCCTCACTAGTATAACCAGTCTTCCCCCCTAAGGGGCTAAAGACACTCTCTGACTTGTCAAATAACAAATGATCGGTTGACTCGATAAACTTCTCTCTTCCTCCCAAAGTGTTAAAACGGTAATCCTTTAAAGCCAGGGCATCTTTTATCACTGGATTTCTAAAAGCTTCTAGTGTAAGTAAGGCGGTCTCCCTGGCAGTTGAAACATTTTTAGAGCTTAGTCCGGTTGGATCGGCAAATGAGGTCTGTAGTAATCTTAGCTCTTTTGCTTTTTCATTCATACGAGCAATAAACTCCTCTTCACTTAAAGAGCTAGCATGGACAAGAGCAATGGTTGCACCATTATCTGAAGCAACTAAGCTAGTTAAGAGTAGATCTTTTAGACTTAACTCATCTCCCAAAAAAAGGTGCAATTTTCCTCCAGCAACACTATCTTCTGCCTTTATCTTATATATCTTAGTCAAATCACTTTCTGTTTCTA
>CAZUDJ010000104.1:0-2403 GCA_964618575.1 uncultured Gammaproteobacteria bacterium
TGCCAAGACTTAGAAGAAGGAAAGTATGATAAAAAAGAAGTAGCAGACACGGCTTTAGCCAAAGAAGGTTTAGTTTGGCGTGAGGTTTGGCATCTTGTCGTTTTACCGGTTTACAATGAAGGTGAAGATATTTTGCGCACTTGCCTGGCTGCTATAGATAGGGATGAGTATCCCAATGATAGGTTTATAGTAACACTGGCTATAGAGGAAAGAGCTGGTCCTGAGGCTGTTTTAAGAGCCGAGAAGATGAGACTTGAATTTGCCGATAAATTCCATCACTTAGCAGTAGTCTACCACCCAGAGGGAATAGAAGGGGAGTTAAAGGGCAAGGGTTCAAACCAGGCTTGGGCGGTTAAGCAATTGAAAAAAGACTATATTGACCCCGAAGGTTTTGATTATAATAAAATATTAATTTCTGTTTTCGATATTGATACTGTAGTTCGAAATGGTTATTTCTTTGCCCTTACTTATAAATTTTTAACAGTAGCAGATCCCTACAGAGCTAGTTACCAGCCTATACCTGTTTATCACAATAATATTTGGAGTGCTCCGTTTTTCTCTCGAGTAGCCGCTTCTTCAAATACTTTCTGGCAAATGATTATGCAAGTTAGACAGGAGAGCTTAGTCACTTATTCTTCTCACTCTATGACCTTTAAGTCACTGGCTGAAATTGGTTTCTGGTCACCTAAAAGTGTTAGTGAGGATTCACGTATTTTTTGGCATTCTTTAATTTATTACAATGGAGATTACCGGGTTGAGCCTATTCACTTTGATGTCTCTATGGATGTTACTTGTGATGATAATATTCCAAAAACTGCTCTTAGTTTATATAAACAACAAAGACGTTGGGCTTGGGGGGTGGAAAATGTTCCCTACCTACTATTTAATACTTTAAAAAGTTGGCGCAAACCAGGATTTAAAAAATCTAAAGTCTTTGGCCATATCTTAATTCAAATATATGGTTTTCACTCCTGGGCAACAAATGCTTTAATTATTGCTCTTTTAGCTTGGATGCCAATGTTTGTCGGTGGCGAACGTTTCAATGCTACAGTTTTATCAACCAATCTTCCCATAGTCACCCAAAATTTAATGACTTTGGCGATGGTGGGGCTACTGCTCTCGGCGATAGTCTCCGCCCTCTTACTCCCTAAAAGACCACCCCAATATTCTCTATGGAAAAATATATTAATAACTTTAGAGTGGCTATTTATTCCTGTTGTTATTATTTTCTTCGGAGCTATTCCTTGTCTTGATGCTCAAATTAGACTTATGAGAGGCAAGTACATGGGCTTTTGGGTAACACCTAAGGTACGAAATTAAGCTTGAAAGATTTAAGTAAAGCTGGCTAATTTTAGTCAGCTTTATTTTTTTTGGCGTAGCTTTTGAAGCTGTGATATAATATAAAGCATGAGTAGAAAAGCAAGAAGACCACGTTCTTTTGTGGTAGGACAATCAGATAATCACGAGAATTTTTTAAGCCGCCTGATAAATGATCAGAGGTTTTTAGCTTTTCTAGGGCTTGCTTTAATTATTCTAGTACTTTTCCCACTCTTTAAAACCTATAGCCAAAAGCGAGCAATTGAAAATGAAATGGAGCAAATTAAGGCAGATATTGCCCGCTATGAAGAGGAGACCTCTAATTTACAGGAGATGATAGAGTACTTAGGCTCAAAACAATCACTAGAGGCTCAGGCAAGATTAAATCTGAATTTAAAGAAGCCAGGAGAAACTGTTGTAGCAATAGAAAGAGCTAATGTTTCAAATATTTTAGAAAAAGAACAAGAGGAAGAAAGTGATTTAAGTAATCTAAAGAAGTGGCTGGATTACTTTTTAAAACCGAACTTATAAAATTTTTTTGAGCCGAGAATGGGATTTGAACCCACGACCTTCGGTTTACGATACCGCTGCTCTACCAGCTGAGCTATCTCGGCTTAAAGGGGGAGCACTGTCTTTCCTTTTGTAAGTGATACAGCAAGTATTGCCCCATCCTTACAATAGCTTATATCAACTAGTATAGTCTTATAAATTTATTTTAGTCAAACTTACTTAGCAATATGAAAAAATATAGTAAATATATAATCTTTAGTTTATTGTTTCTTATCTCGCCTCAGCTTTTGAAAGCTCAAAGTGGTCTAGAAATCAATTATCATCCTTTAGCTTTTACCGATGAAGTTAAAATGATAACAGCGGAAAACAATGAAAGCTTTCTTATCCCCTATCAGTGGGAGGCTTTAACTCCGTCTTATGAATACTCTTTTATTACTCCAGGCTTCTACGACCCTAGTCGACCACTTGATATAAAAATACATTATCCTAAAAAAAGTAATACTTTAAAGAAGTTATTTTCTTTTGATTTTATCTCCAGTGTTTGGCGACCAGTCCCAGCTATTGATAATCCCGAGG
>CAZUDJ010000105.1:0-2398 GCA_964618575.1 uncultured Gammaproteobacteria bacterium
TAGTCTAGTTTTTAGTTAATATGGCAGGGTTAAGCTCTTCCTTTTTTCTAAATAGCAGTTTAGTTGATGAGGAGAAATTATGGGGAGGGTTTTTGCTTTATATACAAGAATAATACAAAGTAAGTAATATTAAATACTATGGCTGAAGAAGTAATTTTACGTTTCAATGAGGTAACTTTTGAATATCTTCCTAAAAAACCACTTTTAGATGAGGCGTCTTTTAGTATACGAAAAGGTTCTAAAATAACCTTAATGGGTCAAAATGGGGCTGGTAAAAGTACCTTGTTTAATCTTATAAGAGGAGAGTTGCAAGCTAAGTCAGGTAGAATTTCTATTACCAGAGATGCTAGCGTTGGCTCTGCTAGACAGACAATTAAAAGAGACGAACACGATTTAACTATAGAGGAGTATTTATCAAAAGTTTTTACGCCAGTTCCTAAAAATATTAAATCAAAAATTGCTAAAGCTTTAGATGCGGTTAACTTAAAAGTTGAAACAGACAGAAAGGTAGGTAGTTTATCGGGCGGACAACAAGCTAGATTATTACTATCCTATGCCATAATTCAAGATCCTGATATTTTGCTTTTAGATGAGCCGACCAATAATTTAGATAAAGAAGGAATAGATAGTTTGATTTCTTTTTTAGTGATGTATGAAAAAACTGTTTTAGTAATTTCTCATGATGCTGATTTTTTAAACTGTTTTACCGATGGCGTTATCTATTTAGATAGTTTTACAAAAAAACTAGAGACTTATGTCGGCGACTATTATTCAGTTATAGAAGAGATTGAAAAAAGAATAGAAAGAGAGCAAATGAAAAATGCTCAATTGGAGAAAAGAATAAAAGATAGAAAAGAAAAGGTTAACTTCTTTGCCAATAAAGGGGGTAAAATGAGAAAATTAGCTAAAAAATTAAAGGATGAAACAGAGGATTTAGAGGAAAGCATGGTAGACGTTAGAAGAGAGGATAAGACTATTCGTGATTTTCAAATACCAAATCAGGACGTGGTGGGAGATATTGTTAAAATAAACAGAGTTAAAATAATCAAAAATCATGAGGCTAGTTATAAGGATGTGGATGTGACAGTAAGAAAAAAAGAGTGCCTACACATAGTCGGGCCAAATGGCATAGGTAAAAGTAGTCTACTTCGCGCTCTTGTTTCAGGTAAAGATGAGGGCATGGAAATACTCCCTGATGTTAGAGTGGGTTACTATTCTCAAGATTTCTCTACCCTAGATTATAGCCAGACTGTCTTTGATTCATTAGAGGAAGTTAAAAATGGAGAGTTGGATTTAGTAGAAATGCGCTCTATTGCCGCTGGGTTTTTAATAACAGGAGACCTTATGGGTCATAAAATCGCTGATCTTTCTGAGGGTCAAAAAGGACTGCTTTCTTTTGCTCGTTTAGTTTTAATGAGGCCAGGGCTTCTTATTTTAGATGAACCCACCAATCATATTAATTTCCGTCATATACCAGTTATAGCTAAAGCTATAAATGATTATGAGGGGGCTATCGTTTTAGTGAGCCATATGGCTGATTTTCTAGAAGTAGTTAAGGTAGATCAAGAGCTAGATTTAGGTAAATAAGGAGCAGAGTATAAATAAAAGCCTCCACTGTGGTGGAGGTTTTTTTGTATTATAAATATGGGCCAATATATATTTCCAATCTTTAAAATACTTAGCTATAATTAAAGAAAGTAAGAATTTTAAAAAACTTAAAACAATCTTTTATGAAAAAAACAGCAATTATTACTATATTAGCAATTTTAAGTTCAGCTCTTTTAATTTATGGAATCTTTTTTCTCTTAAGTGCTTATAGTGACTGTAATGATCCTGGGGCCAATATAGATTTATCTACTATAAATTCATACGAAGATTGTGTTTTGGCTGGATTTCAAATCTTAGAAATTTTTCCTGAACAATGTCAGACCCCAGACGGAAGAACTTTTATAAATAGTAATTCAGAGCATGCAAGCGAGGACGTCCTTATAACAGGTACTTTTGTTTGTCTTACTAGTAATGATCTAGACTTAGCCCATGATGATGCCTGCGCCTATGGTCTAAAATCTGAAGATGGGGCCTACTACGGTTTACGTGAGACAGAAGACGGCCAGGTCTTATTATGGGAGCTTAAGCCTGATGACAAAATAGTAGTAGAGGGCGTCTTTTCGCCAGGTATGGACATAAGGTATGAGAGTCTGGGAACTATTGAAGTTAAAAATGTGGAGCTTATTACTGAGTAATAAAAAGGTTAACACTCTAAAGAGTTATAATTAAAATATTAATTACCCTCGCTTATGTTTAAGGCCTTGGGGAGAAAAAAATATTTCCCAAAAAAAGCTGTCTGGCAAGCCTTGATGCTTGTTTTATTACTAGCTTTAGTTTTGGTTATTTTTTA
>CAZUDJ010000106.1:0-2374 GCA_964618575.1 uncultured Gammaproteobacteria bacterium
ATGTCTTTTGTTCATCTGCACAATCACACGCACTACTCCCTACTCGACGGTCTAACTAAAATAGACGAGATGTTGGAATTTGCTAAAAAACAAGGCTCACCTGCTATTGCTATTACTGACCATGGCAATATGTATGGTGTTATTGAGTTTTATCAAAAAGCAAAAAAAATAGGAATAAAACCTATTATTGGACTTGAAGCATACCTGGCCCCCAACTCCAGGCATGATAAAAATACCCGTGATGATGGTCGCTCTTTTCATTTATTACTACTGGCTAAAAATAATCTTGGCTATAAGAACCTAATTAAGTTAACTTCTAAGGCTCACATTGAGGGTTTTTATTACAAGCCCCGCATAGACTGGGAGCTTTTAAAAGAGCATCACGAGGGCTTAATTGCCTCTTCTGCTTGTTTGGCTGGTGAGATACCACGCCTTATTACAGCTGGTAAGATGAAAGAGGCGGAGAAAAAAATTAAAGATTACGACAAGTTATTTGGACGGGGTAATTTCTATTTAGAAATCATGGACCACCCTGAACTAGAAGAGTTAAAGATAGTAAATGAAGCTTTAATTAATTTTTCAAAAAAATTAGACATTCCTCTACTGGCAACAAATGATGTTCATTATTTAAAAAAAGAGGATGATGAGGCGCAAGATATTTTACTTTGCATTCAGAACAAGAAAAAAATAAGTGATGCTGACCGTATGAAGATGATAGGTAGCGGGGACTACTCCTTGCGTCCTAATGCTGAGATGATAGCTGCTTTTTCCCATGTACCCGAGGCGGTAGAAAACACCCTTAAAGTAGCTGAGATGTGTAATGTGGAAATAAAATTGGGTGAAACTAAGTTGCCTTATTTTAAAGTGCCTGAGGGCCATGATGGTAATTCATATCTTAGACTTTGGTGTGAAGAAAATATTTCAAAACGTTATCCCGGTGCCAGTGAAGAGGACTTAAAGTTAATTTCAGAAAGACTAGACTATGAGTTGTCCGTTATCGCTAAGATGGGCTGGCCTTCATATTTCTTAATTGTGGCTGATTTTATCAAGTGGGCAAAAGAAAGAAAAATTGTGGTTGGTCCAGGTAGAGGTAGTGCGGCCGGTTCCATTGTTTGTTTTTTAAGTGAAATTACCAATATTGATCCTTTAAAGTATGATCTTTTGTTTGAGAGATTTCTAAACCCAGAGAGAATTTCTATGCCTGATATTGACTTAGACTTTGCTGATGTTAGGCGAGGTGAGGTTTTAAATTATGTCGGTGAAAAATATGGTCATGATCACGTAGCCCAAATTATTACTTTCGGAACTCTAGCGGCGCGAGCGGCTGTGCGTGATGTTGGTCGAGTTCTTGATGCTCCTTATGACTACTGCGACAAGATTTCCAAAAGTATCCCCATGTTTACTAAATTAGATGAGGCTCTTAAAACAGTTCCTGAGTTAAGAGAAATGTATCAAAATGAGCCCATGGCTAAACGCATAATAGATTATGCTAAAAGACTAGAAGGGGTAGCTCGTCATTCTTCAACCCACGCCTGCGGAGTTTTAATTACCGATGCACCCTTAACTGAATATGTGCCTATTCAAAAAGCTTCATCAGCTGATGAATCTATTATTTCTCAATATTCTCTGCACCCAATTGAGGACCTGGGTTTACTCAAAATGGATTTTTTAGGCCTTAAAAACCTAACAATTATTGAGTCTGCCTTAAAAATTATTAAAAATACTAGAGGTATAGAAATAGACATAGACAAGATACCGCTAGACGATAAGAAGGCTTACAAGTTATTTCAAAATGGTGAAACCACTGGAGTTTTTCAATTTGAATCATCGGGCATGAAGCGCTATTTACGTGAACTTAAGCCCAGTGTCTTTGAAGATATTATTGCTATGGTGGCTTTATATAGACCAGGTCCGATGGAATGGATTCCAGATTATATTTCGGGAAAACATAAGCGAAAAAAAGTATCTTATCTACATCCAAAGCTAGAGCATATTTTAGATAAAACTTACGGGGTGGCAATTTATCAAGAACAAGTTATGCAAATTGCCCGAGACTTAGCTGGTTTTACTATGGGTCAGGCCGATGTGCTTAGAAAAGCGATGGGAAAGAAAATTGCTAGTTTGTTGGCTGAGCAAAAAGAAAGATTTATAGATGGTTGTGTGCAAAATGGTATTTATAAAGAGCTAGCAGAAAAGATATTTTCATTTATCGAACCTTTTGCCGGTTATGGTTTTAACCGTTCTCATGCCGCTTGCTATGCTCTAATTGGCTACCAGACAGCCTATCTAAAAGCACATTGGCCAGTTGAATTTATGGCGGCTCTTTTAACCGCTGACCAAGGAGATAGTGACAGAGTGGCAATAGAAATCGATG
>CAZUDJ010000107.1:0-2304 GCA_964618575.1 uncultured Gammaproteobacteria bacterium
AAAAGTTTAAATCATGACCCCGATACTTTTTTGCCTCGCTCTACCATTTGAGCTACACTCCCCAAAATCATTAATTAAATTATAGCATAAAAGAAAAAACTAGGCAACAAGAGAAACAAGAGCAGAAAATTGAGGCGAACCTCTTAAATCATAAATGGAATAATTAGTCAAATTTTTATCGTAAGGGTTAGAATAAGAGCTAGTGAAAACAGTAGAAAGACCAAAAAATTCAATAATTTTTAAAATAGGGTTAACTTTTTTAAAACCTAAAAAAATTAAAGGGCGGAAAAGGTTGCGAGAATAAAGAACCTTTTGGAAACCAAAATATTTAACGCGAAATAACTCTTTTGAAATATACTTGGCAATATAAAGACCAGTAAATTTAACATGAGAAATTTTATTAATCATAACAAAACCCTGACCCCAAATAGAACGCAACTGACTATTAGGCATTGAAAAATTAGTTAAAAGGTGATAATGAACACGACCACGCTTGGTAAATTCAGGCACAGCGATATACTTTAAATTAGGAACCTCATATTTTAAACGCATAATAAAAAGCTTAAAAATCTTAGAAGTAAGGCTTAAATCACTAATATCATACTCAAAAGTTAAAGTTAAAAAACGAGTTAAATCAGGGTTAGCAGAAACAAGACGGTTTATATTAGCTCTAGTGCGTCTAAAAGAGGAACGAGAAACGGGCTTGTAGGTTTCGGGTGATTTTACATAGGAATCAATAACTTCTTCCTTAGAACGCTTTTTGTAGCTTTTACGAGCCTTAGAGGTAGAAGTTATAGGGTTAGTAAAATGATAAAATTCTAAAGTATCACCAGAAATAATAACTTTATGACAATAAGATTTAATATTGTCAACATATTTTAGATAAGAGTCAGAGTAAATCATACTAAAATTAGTTAATTTTTTAAAAAATCTGCCAAAGTGTATCTATAGTCAAGTTAATAACTTAAGATAAAAAGAAAGGAACAAAGGGAACAAGGGAACAAGGGAACAAGGAAACAAACCAGCACCCCCTTAGCTACGCCTTAGGGGGTTGCTGGACGGCTGACAAAGGCCCTTTATAAGGTATCAGCCGTTCACCTTTAGGCGAAGGCACAAAAGGCTTAAAAACCAAGTCAGGCACTTCTGGTAAAGGAATCTCAAAATCGGTATCATAGATGCCCATTTTTTTTGGTATTAAAAGCGTTTCACAGTCAGGACAAAAAAGAGAACAACAAAAAAAAGGTTTTTTGTTTTTTTTAAATAAAATAGCATTATCGCAAATCTCATCTTCTAAATAATCAACTATATCTTGACACTTTGAACAATAACTAGCATATTGATAAATCTTTTTGTCGTCTAAATCGTTGCGTAAAATTTTCCGATTATTATAGAAAACAGAGGAAGTTTTAGAAACCTTAGAAACCTCCTTAACTATATTAAAATCGTCAGAATCTAAATCAGAACCACTAACAGAGGAAACAGAGGGGTCATCATCTAACAAAACATTATGCCCAACGCCATTTTGTAAAGTAAATAAGTCGTTGGCAGTTAACTGCTCTTTAACAACACGAACATAGAAAAGACCAGAAAAACGCAAAAATTTACCAATTAAACCACGAGGCGAACCATTTTCACAAAAAACCCAATGCGAAAATAAAACACGAAAAGGCTTGGCAATATAGCTTATATCTTGAGCAGTAGTAATTATGTCAACTTTTCTTTTACGAGATAATCTTAAAAATCGTCTAAAAGACTGGGAAATGTTCGCCCAGTCATAAGCATCAACAAAATCGCCCAATTCGTCAATAAATAAAACACAATTGCGAAGTTTTTCGCAGTCTTTAGGGGTATTAATAATATCAACACCCTTTAAATTTAAAAAAGAAGTAGAAACAATTTTCCGACCGTCTAAATAACGAGGTAAAACTTCTTCATAAACAGCAGAAAGAGTCTTGCCCGCACCACGCAAACCTAAATAATTAACCATTAAATGCCCTTTAGGAGTGTCTATCATAAACTTAAATTAAATTATTTATTAGCTAAAGAATCAAAAAATTCTTCAGTTTTTAACCTATCAAATCGTTTTTTTTCACGATAAGGAATAATAACTGATAAATAACTACAATAAGAAAGAAAAGCCAAACAAAAAATAACTAAAAACTCATACATAAAATTATGATTAATTATTAAAATTTAAAAATATCAATGAACCAAAGAAGCATTTTATAAGTCAAAAAGGTAATATAAGTAATAATTGTAGCACCGAGCCAAAAGAACAAACTATTAATGTCAACCATAAAATCA
>CAZUDJ010000108.1:0-2285 GCA_964618575.1 uncultured Gammaproteobacteria bacterium
GGACTAAAAGATTTTAGTATTTCCAGGCAAAAAGATAAGATGCCTCATGGCATCGCAGTTCCCGGAGATGACACTCAAGTTATGTATGTTTGGTTCGATGCTTTAGTAAACTATATCTCCGCTCTGGGTTGGCCTAATGATCTTAAAAATTTTGATAAATTTTGGCCTGGACTTCAGGTTTGTGGTAAGGATAATCTAAGACCACAAGCAGCGATGTGGCCGGCTATGCTTATGTCCGCGGGAATAATTCCGGCTAAACAAGTTTTAGTTTTTGGTTTTTTAACTATAGGTGGGGAAAAGATTAGTAAAAGCGCTGGCAATTCAGTTGATCCGATAGAATTAGTTGATAGTTTTGGCAGTGATGCTTTGCGCTACTACTTGCTATCGGAAATTCCAACTTTTTCAGATGGTGATTACTCTTTAGATAAATTTAAAACTCGCTATAATGCTGATCTTGCCAATGGTCTGGGCAATCTCAGCTCACGTCTTGCTAACCTACTAGAAAAAAATGAAATAGAGACAAATCTTAAGGTGGACCTAAACACTGAGGCTGCCAAGACGCTCCAAAAAGAAATTGCTCAAGCGATGGAAGCTTATCACTTCAATGAAGCTCTCCAAGCTATCTGGAGAAGCATAGCTTTAGCCAATGAAGAGCTAAGTCGTAAAGCTCCTTGGAAACTGAGTGATAATGCGGAGATAAAAGAGATTCTTATTCCTTTAGCGCAAACAGTTTTAAATATTGCTTACTTTCTTGAACCATATTTACCTCATACAGCAAAACAAATCTTAGAGCAATTTGGTTCTGATAAAATTAAAAAAGGAGAGGCTTTGTTTCCTCGCCTAAAATAATATGTCCATACTAGATATCATCTTAATTGTACTGCTTAGCTTATCTGCTTTTAGCGGTCTTAGAAAGGGTTTAATTCGCTCTTTAGGGAGTATTATTGCCCTTATCTTAGGAGCTTATATTGCGAGTAATTTTTATCTAAACTTCCACACTTGGGCAAGTCAATGGATAGACATCAATGAGGCAACAGCTAAAATATTGGCCTTTATCTTGTTGTTTGTTATTGCTAGTCGTGCCATTGCCTTAGTATTTTATTTACTGGAGAAAACCTTCAATATGTTGGCGATAATTCCTGGCAGTAAATATATTAATAATATTTTAGGAGGAGTCTTTGGTTTACTTGAAGGGGCTTTATTTCTAGGACTCATCTTCCATGTTAGCTCGCAATATATTCTATTTGACGGACAATTTTTTAATATCTTAAGAGAATCTTTTGTGATTCCTTATTTAACTAGCTTTGTTGATCTAATTTTACCTATTTTGCCAAAAGCAATAGGGGCAATACAAAGCTTTCTTTAATATGACAACTATTTTATACGACAGGGAAGAAAAGAAGATAAGCATGGAAGATTTTAGAGTTTTAATAGATCATCTTCGTTTAGGAAATGTAGCCATTTTACCAACCGACACCATCTATGGTTTTAGTTGTGTGGCCACCATACCGCAGGCTATTACTAAGATCTCTAAACTTAAAAACAGGCCCGCTGATAAGCCATATATAGTGCTTGTATCAAGTATTGCTATGGCTAGGCGCTATGCCTACTTAGACCCTAAAACCCTAAAGCTAGCTAAGGAGATTTGGGGGAAAGATGAACCTACTTCTCTAGTTTTAAAAGCAAAAGATATCTTACCAGATAGACTCTTAAGTAAGGAGGGAGGTATTTCCTTGCGTTTGCCAAAATCAGATTTATTAATTAAAATAATAAGGAGCCTGGGTTTACCACTAGTTTCTAGTAGTTTAAACATTTCTGGCAAGCCCTACATAGATGATTTAAGCAAGCTGGATAAAATCTATGGCCCCCAACTAGAGAATGTTGTGCTTATAGATGCTGGTCAAGACAAGACTAAGCCAGTGTCTAAAATTTTAGATATTCGCAGTGGCGCTATGAAGCAAATTCGTTAAGGCTTAATTTAAAAAATATTTAAATTTAAATATGAAAAATAATTCTTTTTTTAACAAAGCATCTTCTTATCTGTTTATCTCGCTACTTTTAGTGGGGATATTTTCTATTGGTTTTTATATTGGAAACAATAATAGGCCTAGCTTCCCAATTTTAGCTTATTCAGGCGGCAATAAGGAGGTATTGGATAAAAATAGTGAAGATTATTTTGATTTTAATCTTTATTTTGAAGTCTGGAATAGCCTTAAGACGGAACATGTGGACAAGAACATGATTAAGGATAAAGAGCTTTTCTATGGCTCACTAGAGGGCTTAGC
>CAZUDJ010000109.1:0-2266 GCA_964618575.1 uncultured Gammaproteobacteria bacterium
ATAAATCAACTCTATGATTTAAACCTAAGAGCCGGTAGTCTTTCTTTTTTAAAGAGAACTGCTAACACTGTTATCTCAGCGGGTATAGTCTCTATCATCTACTTCTATTTAAGTATCTCCTCTGAAATCTCCCCTAAAACCAACTTAGCTCTATTTATTGCCTTCTTCCTCATTCTTTTCTATTTTTGGCGCCGCACCTTCCTTGCCTTTGATGAACTAAAAGACAAAACTGGGCTGGCTATAATAGGTGACAATGAAAAGACTCAAACTATAAAAGAAGAGCTGATTAAAAACCCGGGAGCAAACTATCATCTTGAAATGATAATTTCCTCAAGGGATGATTTCTCAGAGTTAGCCGGAAAGATAACTAGCAATAGAATAAAGACGGTGGTTCTCTGTGATGACTTTGATGCTAAGGTAACTGGTCCTTTCCTTCTTTCTCTTTTACCTCAGCAAATATCTGTCTTCAACTACCCCGACTTCTATGAAAGCCTGGCGCACAAGATTCCCGTTGAAGCGCTTAGCACAGAATGGTTCCTAGATAACTTAAAAGAAGGAAATAGGCATCTATTTCAATTTAGCAAAAGAATAGTAGATGTTTTCTTTGCTAGTTTTGTCCTTCTTGTCACCTTCCCTCTTTGGCCGGTAATTGCGCTAAGTATTAAGTTAGGCAGTGATGGCCCCGCTCTGTTTAAACAAGAGCGCTTAGGCAGACAAGGCAAACGTTTTTCTATCCTGAAATTTAGAACCATGAAAGTAGAGGAAAACGATGGCAAGCATACTGAGGAGGGGGATAAGAGAATTACTACCTTAGGTCGTTTCTTAAGAAAAACTAGATTAGATGAACTACCACAGACTATAAATATTATAAGAGGTGATATGAGCTTTATAGGACCAAGGCCAGAGAGACCAGAGCTTGCTGAAAGTCTAGAGGAGGCTATTCCCTTCTATAATGTCCGCCTCATCGTTAAACCGGGTCTCTCGGGCCTAGATCAGGTCTCAGGCGAGTATCACTCCCCAAGTAAGGCTGACACTTTAAAGAAACTGCAACACGATCTATTCTATATCAAAAACCGTTCTATATATCTTGACTCTGTTATTACCCTTAAAACCATAGCAGCGGTATTTAAGGGATATGGGAGGTAGCTATAAGAAAGGCAATGCAAATAATTCAAAAAATAGAATAAGAAAATACAAAGCAATACTAAATAAACATTTTATCAATTAATATTTAATCTAAAATGAGTATAAAAAGAAAAGCCAATAAAGCCATTAGAAAAGTTTTAAGAAGTACTCTTCCCTTTAAAACTAGAGTAAAGCTGTATTGGCGCTCAGAGGCTCTTAGCCTTGCCCTCTCCTCTCCCTACATAAACACAAGGGATAAAAATAGTGAAGCAACTGCCAATAGCTTTGATAGCTATTTGCGAAATTTAAGCAAAGAGGAAAAGGCAGAGAAAATAAAGAAACTTAAAAAAGGTTTAGACGAAAATAGCTCACAAGAATTAGATAGATTCTTGCAAAGACAAGACCACATACTACGTCACAATATCTTTGATCAAAAAGATTTTTTTACCCCTGAAGAGTGGGGAGAACAAAAGATTGGCAATAGTGAATCTATCTCACTTTCAAAAAAACTAAAAAAATATAATTTTAATCACTATACTATAGAATCTTTCTATGGCATGAGTGGTCTTAGGTGGCTAAACAAAGAAACAAAAGAAAAGATTAAAGAAGGTATATTTTTTGATATCGGCGCCTTTGATGGTGACTCGGCTCTTTGCTTTAGCTTAAACTTCAATGCTAAGGTAGTGTATGCTTTTGAACCCGAATATTATAATCACAGAAGGTTAGTAAAAAATGCTAAGATTTTAGGTAATGACATAATTAAGCCAGTTAAACTTGGTGTGTCTGATAAGACTTATGAGGCTAAGGTGACAAACAAAGGAGCAATGTCTAAGGTTAGTCTAGATGTAGGCTCACAAACTATATCTATTACCAGCCTAGATGAGTATGTTAAAGAAAATAAAATAGAAACTATTGATGTTATTAAAATGGATATAGAAGGAGAAGAGCAAAAAGCAATACAAGGAGCAAGAGAAAGTATTAAAAAATTTAAACCCGTTCTTGCTATTTCAATTTATCACAACGCAGCAGATTTTTTTGAAATAAAGCCCTATTTAGAAGAACTGGTACCAGAGTATAAATTCATTGTTAAAAAAGCTAACCCCTTTGCCCTAACTCACGAACTCATGCTTTTAGCTTATGT
>CAZUDJ010000110.1:0-2263 GCA_964618575.1 uncultured Gammaproteobacteria bacterium
TGAATAGAGCGAGTTTAGCTAATCATTTTTTTAAAGAGGTTGTCGGAGTGGACTCTTACATGAAAAAAAACATGCTGAAGTTTAGAGTCATATTTTCTAATAAATTGATTCAACGATTTTCCTTAATCTTCATATTGTTTGCTCTTTCAACAGTGCAAATAATTGCCGAAGATTATGTGAAATCTAAAACAAACAACTTGGATATAAAAGAGAATCTTAATGTCCAACAACAACGAACAATTTCCGGCAAGGTTATTGATGCTTATGGAGAATCTTTGCCAGGAGTAACAATTTTAATTAAAGGAGAGAATAAAGGTACTATTACCGACTTAGATGGGAACTTTACATTAGCTGATGTTCCAGTAAACGGAACCTTAATATTTTCTTTTGTAGGGATGGAAACGCAAGAAATTGCTGTTGAAAATCAGACAACTATCAATGTAAAACTAGAAGGAGATGTAATAGGTCTTGAAGAAGTTATTGCAGTTGGTTATGCCACGCGTAGAGCAGGTGAAGTAACAGGAGCCATCTCTTCTGTTAGCGCTAAGTCAATTGAAGAAATGACCATTGTTGATGCTTCAGAAGCTTTAAGATCAGCATCTGGAGTAACCTTACTAAAATCAAATATTCCAGGACAAGCAGCAAAAGTTCGCATTCGCGGTCTAGGAACGATTAATGACACTGATCCTCTTTGGGTCGTTGATGGAGTTCCTGGTGGAAGTGTTTCTCCCAATAATATTGAATCAATGACGATACTAAAAGATGCTGCTGCACAGGCTATTTATGGTGCAAGAGCAGCTAATGGTGTAGTTCTTGTAACTACAAAAACTGGAAGGAGAAACCAAGAAACCCAAGTGAGTATTAACATTAAGAACGGTGTTACTCAAAACACTAACTACTACGATTTATTAAATACCCAAGAACATGGAGAATTGATTTGGTTAGAAGCGAAAAATGATGGCGTTGCACCTAATCATCCACTTTACGGAAGCGGTTCTGAGCCAAATATTCCTGAATATATTTTCCCAGCTCGCGGCACAAATGTTGATCATGACTTATACGATGACCAAATGATTCACGAAGATGGGACTGACACATATCTGATAACGAAAGCTAATAAAATAGGGACCAACTGGCTAAAAGAGGCTGAGCGTAGCGCCAAATTTAGAGATATTTCTATAGATATAAGTGGCGGAAGTGAAACAACGACTTATGCCTTCCAACTTGGATATTTGCTTCAAGAAGGTATAATGAAGCATACAGGCCATGATCGTTTTAATCTTCGCTCTAATGTTACAAGTAGATTAAAAGATTGGATAGAAATAGGTGAACACATTGGTGTTACTTACAGCGAAGACTATGGGCATCGTGAAAACAACTCTGAAAGCTCAATTGTTTCTTGGTCATATCGTATGCAGCCCATAATACCTGTTCGTGATATT
Organism: uncultured Gammaproteobacteria bacterium; assembly: GCA_964618575.1. Classification (GTDB taxonomy): domain Bacteria; phylum Patescibacteriota; class Patescibacteriia; order Patescibacteriales; family UBA12465; genus UBA12465. Next base: position 1,443 of record CAZUDJ010000110.1, read on the forward strand.
ATGGGAAATTATGCTGGCACAAGAGTACCTGGTACAGGTAATGGGCAAAATCCTATCTTTTTGCTTGATGCTAATAAAAATGATAAGACAAAAAGAATGAACGTTAGTGGTAACACCTATTTAAAACTAACACCACTTGAAGGATTGTCATTTCAAACTCTTTTTGGAGTTAATTACACAGCAAGACATTATAGAAATCCAAACTTTGTTGAAAAAGCATTTTCAGAAAGAGGGAAATATGCTTCTTTAGGTGAAGACACTAGTTTTGGTATGCAGTGGAACTGGACAAATACGGCGGAGTATTCAAGAAAGATAGCTGATGCACATGACTTTACTGTATTATTGGGAACTGAAGCGATTGATTATTCATATAACTGGGTTAATGCTTCAAGAGAAGAATTCTTCTCTAAAGACTTAAACTACATGCAGTTATCTACTGGATTACAAGGAATAAATAATAGTGGGGGTCTAGATTCATGGTCTTTATTCTCAATATTTGGACGTCTTAATTATAACTATCGTAACAAATATCTATTAGAAGGTGTTGTGAGAAGGGATGGATCTTCTCGCTTTGGTCCCGAAAATAGGTATGGTACATTCCCTGCATTCTCAGCAGCGTGGAGAATCTCAAACGAAGACTTTATGAATGCAACTTCTTATTGGCTAAAAGATTTGAAAATACGTGCAGGTTATGGAACCACTGGTAATGACAGGGTAGGTAATTACAACAGTTATACAAATTTTAATATCGATTACAATAATTCATTCTACCCCATTGATGGAGCCAATACAACGACTGGAGCTACAGGGTTTTTCCAATC
>CAZUDJ010000111.1:0-2196 GCA_964618575.1 uncultured Gammaproteobacteria bacterium
TTTGGGAATCACTGGTTTACGTATAAGTTTCTTGTTCGTAGGCCAGTGAATAATTCTATGAAAAATACAAAGTACAAATCTATAAAAGTGCCCCTTGTTTCATTTTTTTTATCTATTTTCCTTCTCAATTTTAGCCCTGTTCTAGCTCAAAACGACCCCTTGGTAGGATTAGATAAAAGTGCTGGAAAAGTTAAAGCTTTTACCACACAGATGAGCTCTTACCAGTCAGGCACTTTTTTGCAAACTAAAGTTGGTCAAGCAATAGGCATAGTGCTTTCTTTTGTGGGCGTCTTATTTTTAATTCTAATGATATACGCAGGAATTCTCTGGATGACTTCTCAGGGCAATGAGCAACAAGTTGCAAAAGCAAAAGGCATGTTGGTAAATGGAATTATTGGCCTAATAATTGTCTTTGCTGCCTACACCATTACTTCATTTATTGGTTCTGAGGTTTTAAAATAAATTATGCTAGCTAAAATTAATAAAAAAATTCCTAAACTGCTTTCTTTACTTAGCCTTTTTTTATTTCTAGCTATATTAAATTTTAGTCCCCAGTCTGCCCTAGCTCAAAGCTTTGATTTTGAAAAAGATAGCGGAATGAATGTTAGCGCTAATGTGGCTGGCTTTGCGACTGGCAATAAAGCTGAAACCGTCGATAGTATAATAGGTTTGGCAATCTATATAATCTTAGGGTTTGTTGGTACTATATTTTTAGTATTAATTATCTATAGCGGAGTTCAGTGGATGACCGCTCAGGATAATGAAATAAAAGTTAATAAGGCTAAAGGGGTTTTGTTAAATGCCATCGTTGGTTTAGTTATAACCCTAGGTGCCTACGTACTTAGTTATTTTATAATCAGCAACTTTAGCTAAATAGTATGACTCTAACTTTAAACAAAAAAATACTCACCAAGTTGATTATTTCTTTTGCCATCCTGGCTTTTTTAAGCCCTTTTGCTCTTCAGGCTGATTTTTTAAATAAAGAAAAAAGAGAAGAATATGATGCCAATATAAATGTCACCACAGCTGACACTGGTATTTCAACTGAGAGAAGCTTAGATGATTTAATTGGCAGTGTTATCAGAGTAATCCTAGCTAGCCTTGGTTCTATATTTTTAGTACTAATGGTTTTAGCAGGCAATGAGTGGATGAGAGCGGCTGGTAATCAAGAAAAAATAAGATCAGCTCAAAAGAAAATAGCCTCTCTGCTTATAGGACTAGTCCTAGTTTTATCGGCCTACGCCCTTAGTTACTGGATATCATCTATTTTCGCAAGAGTTTTAGCTAATTAATAATACAGATATGAGACAAATTTTTAAAATAAAAAATACTTTAAAGCTAATTCTGCCACTTATCCTTTTCTTTTTCTTGCTTTGCCCCCTAGGACCCCTAGAGGCTCAAGGAGGTAAAATAGACCCCATAGATCCACAGGCTGATGCCTCGCCCATTGTTACTACACCCACTGGTAGCAACTCCCCTGCCTCGTCAGGCAATCTTAGTGGCAGCAATCGGGTTTTAGATCGTATGAATAATATTGCTTTTATCGGTGGTTATAAAACTGGCTCAGGGGCAACAACAATTCCCAAAATTGTTGGTATGATAATTAACACCTTGCTTAGTGTTACGGGCTTAATTTTTATAGTATTAACTGTTTTTGCTGGTTTTAACTGGATGACATCTCAAGGGAATGATGAAAAGATTAAAAAATCTCAAGATAGCTTAAAATCTTCAGTAATTGGTCTTATCGTTACGCTTTCTGCCTGGACTATTTGGAATTTTATCTTCACAAATCTTATACTTTAATACCCAAAACTATTATGAACAGGAAAACATCATTTTTACTCGCAATTATATCCTTATTAATATTTCCGGTAATTGCCATGAATCAGGCCTCTGGACAATTAATAGAGGATCCTAGTCAAATTGAAAGTATGACTACGGAGGCTGGAATTGCTTCTAATTTAGGTCAAGTTGAGATTGGTCAAATAGCAGCTCGTGGTATACAAGTAGTTTTAGGCTTTTTAGCCATAATTTTCTTAGGCCTAACCGTTTATGCTGGCTTTAATTGGATGACAGCCGCGGGCAATGATGAGAATATTAAAAAGGCACAAGCAACTTTGAAGGCAGCCGTCATTGGTCTTCTAATTGTTCTAGCGGCCTATACTATAACTTACTTTGTATTTGCCCAACTTCCTT
>CAZUDJ010000112.1:0-2176 GCA_964618575.1 uncultured Gammaproteobacteria bacterium
ATATAAATACAAAGAAATATATTAGATATAAAAAAACTGGATATTCCAGTTTTTTTATATAGCTTAAGACTAGTTTTAATAGAAGAAGATAGCTTACTCTACTCGAATAATTTCTTCTAGATTTCTTTCTTGAACTGTCTTGTCACTTAATATTTTTTCTTCACTGCTGATAATTTCTCTATTTTGCCACTTACGACCCCAGAAAACTTTTAGATAGACTAAAACCATAATGAGATTAGTTGCGGGGAAGGCAAGCCAAATTCCAGTTATACCTAAATTGAAAGTTTTAGAAAGCAGGAAGGCTAAAGGAATTTGCAGTAGCCATTGAGAAGCGATGGTGAGAATCATTGCTTTGGTGGTTGCTCCGGCTGATTGTAGTGTGCTTCCCACCACCACTTGCAAGCCGATTAAACTAAAGGTGGGAGCAAGGAAGCGAAGTAGACGCGCCCCTTCAGCAATTACATCAGGCTCGCCGGGTACAAAGAAGGCAACTAAATAGGGAGCGAAGATAAAGACCAGGGCGCCAATTGCAATTAAAATAAGGAAGATTAATTTTAAACTAGTGGTAGCTACCTTTAAGGCCCCATCCTTATCTTTAGCTCCTAATTTTTGGCCCACTAAGGCAGCGTTTCCGCCGGCAAGACCAAAGGAGGCCATAAGGGAGAGTTGCAAAACATTGCTACTTACCCCATAGGAGGCAATAGCTAAAGTGCCAAAGGAGGCGATAAGGCCAGTCATAACTGCAAGAGACAGGCTGCGGGCAGATTGCTCTAGAGAAGCGGGAATACCTATACGCATTGTTTTTAAAATAAAAGAAAAGTCTGGTTTAAAATTCTTCGCTCTTAGTTTAATTCCAAACTTGCCCATAAAAAGGGAAGAGATGCCAATGCTTGCGGCAATAGCTTGAGTAATGGCGGTAGCAATTGCAGTTCCACTTACCCCATAGGCAGGAATAAAGGAATTTCCAAACATAAAGAGAGGGTCGAGAAAGAAGTTTAAAACAACAGTGCTAATTACAATATAGACAGGGAATTTGGGTCTGCCAATGCTCCGCATAATGGCCTGGAACATAAAGAAGCTAAAGTTAAAGACCATGGCCATAAAAGCAATCCGCAAATAGGCGGCTGAAACAGGCCTTATCACCTCATCTACTCTTAACCAAGATAAAATAGTATCAGTCATAAAGTAGCCTAAGATTCCTAAAAGAAGACCACTGCCAACTACCACCACGAGAGTTTGGGCCGCACTGTGGTTTAGCATTTCCTTATCCTTGGCTCCGAAGTATTGGGCAGTTAAAGTAGCGCCAGCAATAGCAAAACCAATGCCCAGGGCGGTTATAAAGAAGATAATAGGAAAGCTTAGAGTAACGGCGGCAACAGCTTTTTCCCCTAATCTCCCTACCCAAAAAGCATCAGTTAACTGATAGGCAGCCTGAAACAGGTTGCCGAGCATAATAGGAATAGCCAGCGCCAACAAAGGACGCACGACTGATCTGTCGTGTTTAAATAATCTAGTCATAATTGTAAGAGAGTTTTATTTTAGAGCTCTAAGAGTTTAACTAACTCTAGATGTATAGTGTCTATACTTTTTGCACCATCAATTTTATGTAAGAGATTTCTATCTTCATAGAATTTTGCCAAAGATATACTTTCTTTGGCAAATACAGAGAAGCGATTGGAAACAGCTGACTTGTCAGTATCATCACTGCGCTTTATTTCACTTGCTGCCGCCCGACTAGAAATTCTTGCCAGGGCTTCTTCTTGATCTAAGTCAAGGAATATAAAAGCACTTAATTCTAAATTAAGAGATTTAAGTACGCCATCTAACATATTAGCCTGAGAGATTATGCGAGGGAAGCCATCAAATATTAAACCAGTCTCAGATGACATTTTCTCTGCTTCGACAATAATTTTTTCCATATATTCATCGGGAATAAGTGTGCCGGCATCTAGGTAGGGCTTCATTGCTAGACCTAGTTCTGAGCCTGACTCAACCTCAGCTCTAAGTCTTTGGCCCATACCAAAGAAAGAGAAGCCATATTTTTCTACTAGTATTTGGGCTTGAGTTGTTTTACCAGCTCCCGGAGGTCCGTATAAACAAATTATTTTTTTCATATTATATAATGCTTTAAAAATAAAAATAGCTTTAAAAAAAGCTACTAATCTAATTTATCACT
>CAZUDJ010000113.1:0-2156 GCA_964618575.1 uncultured Gammaproteobacteria bacterium
ATGAAGAAAAAGAGCACGCAGCAATGTTGTTTGAATGGCTTCGCAAAAATGATGAAGTTTTTGCTAAAGAAATAGAAGCGAATATGTTTAAAGATAAAATTGATACTGATCACGAATAAGTATGTTAGATATCCTAAACAATATTTTAAGTTACAATCTCTACGGTAACTCAGGTTTTACTTATTTAGTGGCTTTATTTGCTCTGATAATTTCTTATTTTATCTTACGTATTATTCGAAAGATTGTCATAGTCCGTTTGCACTCACTGTCTAAAATGAGTAAAACAAAGCTCGATGATTTATTGCTTGATGCGGTTACCAACATAAAATCTTTTACCTACATCATCATTTCTTTTTATATAGCATCTCTATTTTTAGAGCTTAGTGCTGTTTTTGAGAAAGGAGCTAAGTTTATACTCCTTCTAGCCTTGATCTATGAAGGCATAAATATTGTCCAAAAGATTGTTGGTTATTTTATTTTCAAAGCCTCACAAAAAAATGCCAAAACGGAAGATGCTAGTCAGGCTAAGGCAACAGCTAAAACATTAAATGTTTTCATAGGTATTATTCTTTGGACTATAGGCATTTTAATGCTACTTTCAAATTTAGATGTAAATATCACGTCTCTAATAGCGGGACTAGGCATAGGTGGAATTGCTGTAGCTTTAGCGATGCAAAATATTTTATCTGATATTTTTTCTAGTTTCTCCATATTAATAGATAAGCCTTTTCAGGTGGGTGATTTTATCGTCATTGGTTCTGACACTGGGGTTGTAGAGAAGATTGGTATTAAAACAACTAGACTTAAAACTCTGGGTGGACAAATGTTAATCATCTCCAATCAAGAACTTACTACTGCTCGAGTAGAAAATTATTATGATATAAAAAGAAGAAGGGCTTTGTTTACGCTAGGAGTAGTTTACGAAAGTAGCCGAAAAATGCTTGAAAGTGTACCTTTTATTGTTGCCGATATTGTTAAAAATATTCCTAAAGCCGAGCTTGATCGCTGTCACTTTAAAAGCTATGGTGATTTTAGTTTAAATTTCGAAGTTTCAATTTATATAAACGAACCAGGATATAATGACTATATGGATGTTTTACAAGAAATAAATCTAGAGATATTTAGTCGCTTTAAGGAAGCTGGCATAGAGTTTGCCTATCCTACCCAAGTGGAGTATCACAAATAATTTTTTCTTGTATAAGGAGCCGAGGACCATGGTCTTCGGTTTCTTTTTTTACAATAAATTTTAATTAAGCTGGGACTTAAAATTGCTTCATAGTTTTATTATTTTATGCTATTATTAAAATAATAATGCGCAATTTGAGCATTTTTTATTTCTATAATTAATCTTATGTCAATTTTTTTAAACGTTCTTGTTTTATTGGCACTTTTTGCCTTACTGGGAATTGCAGCCGACCTGGCGGTAAATAATATTCGCTTCATAGCCCAGTCTTTAAAGCTAAAATTATTTGCTTTAGGCATAGTCTTAGGGCTTTTTACCACCTTACCAGAGTTAGCGGTCGGTATAAACGCCAACATAGAAGGCGCCGGTGCCTTGTCAGTGGGTAATATTATGGGGGGAGTTATTGTTTTAATTGGATTAATACTAGGCACCAGCTTAATACTTAACAAAAAAATTGACACTACGGAAAGCCTTAAAACAATTTTTCCAGCTTCACTAGTAATATTATCTCCTTTTGTTTTAGGAGTGGACGGTCATCTAACAGCCCTAGATGGTTTTATTATGGTTGCTCTTTATGCGGCTTTAATATTTTATATATACCACCAAAATAGAGATAAAAATCTAGATGGTAGCTTGGCGATAATTGACAAAGGGAAGGTGGGGAGGGCGGTTGTACTAGCTCTTTTCGGAGTAATTGCTGTTATGATGTTGTCTCACTTCATAGTTCAAATTACTTTAGATCTTTTGGCAAACTCAAATCTCTCTAAATTATTTATCGGTGTCATAATTTTTGCAATCGGAACTAACTTACCAGAAATAAGTATAAGTTTAAGTGCTTGGCGCAAAAAATCAGGGGACCTATCTCTTAGTCATTTACTTAGCTCTGCTTTTACCAATATTTTTGTTTTAGGCTCTTTATCTATTTTAAGTCCTATTAGTTTTAAAACAGACTTGGTTTATTATGTTTTGGTAT
>CAZUDJ010000114.1:0-2091 GCA_964618575.1 uncultured Gammaproteobacteria bacterium
TATAAAGAATGCAAGAAAAAGTCGCCTCTAACATTGTGTTAGAGTGGTTACTGTTCGAAAGAATTAGTAACAAAAAGAATTGATGCCAATTAGACTCACAATTATCTTCATGATTAAAAATACTTAAGACCGCAAATAGGCGGTTTTTTGTTGTCTATATTGACATAAAAGCTATTATATGATATAGTCTAGCAATAATTCGTTCTTTTAAAATAAATCTTAAACTCAAGTTGGGTTTACTACGATTTTGTCAATAAAAAAATATTATACCCCAAACCCTAAAAAACTCCTTGATATGGAAAAGAAAAAAATTAAAATTCCTCCCACTGCTATTATGATTTTAGAAAGTGAAGAAACTGAGTGGAGACTACTTATAGATGGTCTTATAAACGAGCTTAAAACTAGTGCTATAATAGAACTTAAATCTAATCCTGTCCGAACTATTCGTATAAACCTATCAATAGAGGATATCTTTCCGCCGGAGTCTTGTCACTGGGAATTTAAAAGTTTTTGTAATTCAAATACCACTGAAGAAGTAAGTAATGGTTTATGTAGAATACAAGAACATCTGCACAATACTATAGAAAAAGATTCTTGGACTTTTGTGGGAAAAATAAATAACAGTGCCGGGGATGTGCCAATTATAATTCAATACTACCCTGTGCTAAATTTATTTATTTATTCACAAAAATTAAAAAGCGAAAATGAAAGGATCTTTCTGCCCAATCTTAACTAAACAAAAGAGCAACTAAAATAGTTGCTCTTCTTTATTTATAATTTATGTGTAGTTAATTATAACAATCCGATAAGCTCCTTTACCTGTCTTAATTTTCTATTAGCAATTTTTTCTGCTCTTAGGCGACCGGCCTCTAAAACCTCGTTCACCTCCACATCAGAAATGCTGTTATATTTAGATTGAAAATCTTCTAAAAAATTAACAACTACCCCAGCTAGTTCTTTTTTAAAATCACCATAGCCAACTCCTTTTAAATCTTTAACTAAGCGCGGTATTTCTCGATTCCCTAGTTGGGTGTATATAGTTAAGAGATTGCTTATTGCTGGCTTATTTTCTAAATCATAATCAACATCAAAGCCTGAGTCAGTTACTGCCTTCATTATTTTTTTATAGGCCACTTCTGGCTCTTCTAAAAGACTAATATAGCTATTTTTATTAACATCGCTTTTACTCATTTTCTTATTTGAGTCCTGAAGTGACATAATCCTAGCTCCTTCTTTTTTTACCAGTGCCTGAGGGATAGTAAATATATCTCCGAAATAATGATTAAATCTTTTTGCTATGTCACGAGCGAGCTCTACATGCTGTCTTTGATCATCTCCTACCGGAACCACCTCCGTGTCGTATAGTAAAATATCAGCGGCCATAAGAACAGGGTAGTCAAAAAGACCAACACTAACAGAATCTTGATTATCTCCGGCCTTATCTTTAAACTGAGTCATTTTTTTAAGATCTGACATATAAGCACCATAGCAATTTAATATCCAGGCTAGCTCAGTATGAGCACTGAGCCTAGATTGTTGAAAAATAATATTCTTATTGGGTTCTAGTCCGGCCGCTAAATAAATTTTAGCCACTTCTTTAATATTTCTCGCTAAATCTATTGGATCTTGTCTTATGGTGATAGCGTGATAATCAACTATAGAGAAAATACAGTCATATTTTGACTGTAACTTAATCCACTCAGAAATAGCGCCTATATAATTAGCGATATTTAAGTTTCCGCTTGGTTGTATACCTGAAAAAATTACTTGTTTTTTATCCATATATTTAATTTATTACTTACATTTTAGTTTAAAAGCATATAAAAAGCAATCATGGTAAATAATAATTGATGATTTATCTTATAAAATAGCCTTAAATACTAGCTTGAAATATTCCGATTTTGTGTTAAGATTAAAACAAGTTCAGCTTTGAACCCTCTTTATTGTTTCGGGCTGTAGTATATTGGTAGTACGCGTGCATGGGGTGCATGTAGGCTCGGTTCGATTCCGGGCAGCCCGACTAAGGATGTGCTAATATATTATTTATTTTGTAAACATAGCTATAAATTGGATTAGCTTAAGCTTTTAGTG
>CAZUDJ010000115.1:0-2084 GCA_964618575.1 uncultured Gammaproteobacteria bacterium
ATAATTTGGATAAGTTTTTAAGTTCTAGGAAAAAATGATAGAGCGAAGTTTGTGATATAAGGAAGAGGTTTAAATTTATTTGACAAAATAATCTAGTATTAGTAATGTAAGTGTATTGTTGAACATTAAAAATAAATAAATTATGGGAATTTCTGGTAACTATCCGGGTTGTTTTTTTAACAATTTTAAAAAATTTGAAGAAAAAACACTTATTGCAAGAGCAGAAGAGGGAGTGGATGTTTTAAATAAACATTTGCTAGCCTTAAATTGGTCTGAGATTTGTAAACAGCTCTGTTTTAGTGAGCTAGCAGAGGAGAGTATTAGAGAAAAAATGTCTAATACTTCTAAAGAAAGATTTAGACAATTAATTGCTGATCTTAAGCTAGCTTATGAAATTGAAGAAGAGCAGTTAAGGGCAGAGTTTTGCCTAAACAATGGTTTAGTAGATGAGTTAGAAGATGTCTTAAGTCGGTTTTAAAATAAAACTAGAACTGGTATCTTTTTAAAAAACTAAACTAAAACAGCTTTATAAGCTGTTTTTTTTATGCTACAATATATTTAATACTTAGCAATATTGTTAGATATTTTAATTGCTTTTAATATATAATATGAAGCTAATTGATGTAGCTAAAAATTTAAGTAGACAAACAGATAGACGTTTAGATAGACGACTTAAGGTATTATTGCGAGTAAATCCCCACTATAGAGATCTAGATAAAGAAGATAGAAAAATTATTTTAGATCTTTTAAGTAAATACAAGAAAAAGAAACGGAGAGGGGTAAAAATTTCTGATTATGCAATAAGGAAGGATTTATATAATATCTATCAAAATCGTTTAAAAATGGGCCTTACCCGCAATGATGTAGATAAGATAAAGGAGCTCTTAAATAGCCTAAAAGATTAATATGAAAATAACAGACCTGCCTTCAGGAGGAGGAAAATTCAAAGCCAACATTGGCCCGGGTAGTTTTAGTAAAAAATTAGCCAGTGCTAGTCGACAGGGGGACTTGAGAAATTTAAAAGATAACAGGGATAGTATTGTAAAGGCGGTAAAGGCAAATGAAAAAGCGATTCGTCATGGTAAGTTTAGTCGCGGGAGGAGGATTAGTGCCTGGAAAATGGTCAAAAGTAGTGATCCTAATTTAAGTAAAAAAGATGCCCGTGATATTAAAAAACTATTTCTCCACCTTTCTAAAGAAAAGAAAGAGAAAATAGAGAGCAAGCCTAATGTTAAAATAGAAAAAGATTTAGATAAAGATGAAACTTTCTCTTTTGAGAAAAGAAGGAAAGCTATAGATGGCGCTAATGTTTTAAGTAGGGTAAAAAATACAAAGATTGATACCCGCTTAGGAGCTAGAGTTAGTGTGGAGCAGTTAAATATGCCTAAGAAAAGAGATCTAGAATCAAGCCGAGCTTTGCTTTTAAAGGACAAGCCAGCGATGCGTGAAAAAATGAGACAAGCGAGGATGCCTAGGGAAAGAGTTCATTATGACAAAGAAAGAGAAAAAAGATTAGAAGTGTCTTCTTTTGAGCGTGATTTAAATAAAAAATTTAATCCGCTGGCAGAGAAAGAAGAGAGTGATGATAAGAAAAATAAGAGTAGGGGCTATGAGCCTTTTCAAAATTTATAAATATGATATATATAAAAACAGAAGATGAGATAAGAGTAATACGTGAGGGTGGAAAAATATTAGCTAATATTTTAAAAACTTTAAGTAAACAAGTTAAACCCGGGGCAAGAACTCTAGATTTAGAGAAAACTGCCCTTAAGATGATATCTGAGGCTGGCGGGAGACCAGCTTTTCTAAACTACTCTATGGGTGGGGGAATATTTTTTCCTTCTGCTCTTTGTGTTTCTATAAATGAAGAAGTTGTTCATGGCAGCGCCTTGCCAGATAGAGAGATAAAAAGTGGCGATATAGTTGACCTTGACATTGGCATGGAATGGCCTATTTCGCCCGAGAAAAGGGCTAGTCTAAAAATAGCTGCCAACCCCCATTCTAAGCTCGGAGGCTACTACACCGACACTTGTGTGACGGTAGGAGCCGGTAAGGTGAGCGCAGCTGCTAAGAAGTTGATGTTA
>CAZUDJ010000116.1:0-1972 GCA_964618575.1 uncultured Gammaproteobacteria bacterium
TAGGCAAAAATAGGCGCTAAAATAGATAGAGCAATCGCTGCTATCATAATTATTAGTTGAAATTGATTATTTTCACTATTTGAATCCCGGCGCTTATAAAATGAGATACGCACAAACCAATCAGCTAGTAAGACTATCATACCAACTAAAACAGTTACTAAAGTTGCTAGCAGTATATCTCTATTGCCGATATGGGAAAGCTCGTGAGCGATTACTCCCTCTAATTCAGATTTTTCTAGCTTGGCAATAAGTCCGGTGGTAAGGGCAATTACCGCGTGATTTTTGTCTCTGCCAGTGGCAAAGGCATTAGGCGCGCTGTCAGCTATAATATAAATTTTAGGAAGCGGTAGCCCGGCTGTAATACATAGATTTTCTACCAAACGGTATATCTCTAAATTTTCTTGAGGCTTAAGCTCTCTGGCTTTGCTCATGCGAAGCACCATCTTGTCACTATACCAATAGCTAAAGAAGCTAGAAAATATACTTATAATAACTGCGATATATAAAATACTAGAGTTTTCAAGAGCAATAGAGAAAACATAGCCCACTAAAATAACAAAGACAAAAAACCCGGCTAGAAGAGCCCAGGTTTTTTTTCGATTACTGTCACTATGAGTATATAGAGTTGCCATACTTTTTACTTATTTAATTATTCTCTTCTCCTTTAATAATATTTACACCCTTATCTGCTATCTTAGAAAACCCTTCAAAAGCTTTTAATATTTCTATAGGTGTCATAAATACTACAGTGTTAGACTTATCAGAGGAAAGGTCTCCCATAGTTTGTAGCGTTCTAAGATGTAGGGCGCCGGGGGAAGCACTTAAGGTTTTGGCGGCTTGAGCTAAATTATTAGCGGAAGCCAGTTCACCTTCAGAGTTAATAATTACCGCCCGCTTCTCTCTTTCTGCTTCTGCCTGCTTGGCGATAATGCGCTCCATAGAAGATGGCAAGGAAACATCTTTAAGTTCCACATTATTTACTTCCAGACCCCAAACATCAGTTTCCTTATCAACTATCTCTCTAATTTTATTTGCAATTTTTTCTCTTTGGGATAAAAGCTCATCTAAGGAAGCCTCACCCACAATATTTCTCATAGTAGTTTGCGCATATTGAGAAATAGCGTAATAATAATCTTCTACCTCTAAAACTGCCTTACTAGCATCCATTACCTTGTAATAGATAACAGCATTTACCATAACAGGGACATTGTCTCGAGTAATTGCTTTTTGATCAGGCACATCTACTGCTTTTACACGCATATCAATTTTACGATAGGCTTGAAAAACTGGCCACAGGAAACGCCAACCGGGAGACATGATGCCAGAGTATTTACCGGTGGTAAATCTCACTCCTCTTTCATATTCGTTAATTTGCTTTAATGAAGAGAGAACAAAAATGACAATAATGACAAGTAAGTAGAGATAGAGTTCCATATATTTGTTTATTTAAAGTTTATTTAAGTGAAGCACGACAAGGGGTTTTTTATAATTTAAAACTTTACTTCTACGTTTTGCTTTTCTACTTCATTTTCTATAGTAAAGAAATTATATTCCTTAAACTTTAATTGGCTAGCAATAAGGTTATTGGGGAAAGTTTGAATCTTAGTGTTAAAGTCACGTACATTGCCATTGTAAAATCTTCTGGCCGCTTGAATCTTATTCTCAGTATCTGATAATTCTCTTTGTAGTTCTAAAAAGTTAGTATTAGCCTTTAAGTCAGGATAATTTTCAGCGAGTGCAAAAATAGATTTTAAGGTTCCTGAAAGGACATTTTCGGCTTCTCCTTGAGCCTTAGCGTCGCCATTATTTTGAGCGGCCATAGCAATGTTGCGAGCATTTACCACTGCTTCTAAGGTTTGACTCTCATGACTAGCATACCCTTTAACTGTGCTAACTAAGTTAGGGATAAGATCATAACGTCTTTTAAGCTGGACATCGATGTCACTCCAAGCCTCATCTACTCTATTTTTTA
>CAZUDJ010000117.1:0-1962 GCA_964618575.1 uncultured Gammaproteobacteria bacterium
CACTTCGTCAGTTGTTAGATTTTACTAGAGCTAAGATGTTAAATAGACAGGGAAGAAGGCTTCGTACTATAGACCTTCACGACATACTTTGTATGGTTGGCTATTGCGTTGTTTCCGGTGGCGTTAGAAGAAGTGCCATGATATCTCTATCTGACTTAGATGATAAGGATATAAGAGATGCTAAGAAAGGGCAGTTTTATATTAGTGAGCCACAAAGAAGCCTAGCTAACAACTCAGCTGTTTACATGAAGAAACCAAACAATGAGGAGTTCTTAGGTGAGTGGCTAGCTCTTATTAAATCAAACTCAGGTGAGAGAGGTATTTTTAACCGTGGCTCACTAGCTAAAACCATGCCAGAGCGTAGAGTAAAACTACTTAGTGAAAAGAAGGGCTATATTGATGCAAATGGAGTGATAGTTGGTCAAATGGGCACCAATCCTTGTGGTGAGATTATTCTTCAATCAAAGCAATTTTGTAATTTATCTGAGGTAGTTGCTCGTAGCAATGACACGGAAGAATCCTTGCTTAGAAAAATCAGACTAGCTTCTATTTTAGGAACCTATCAGTCTACTCTTACTAATTTTCCTTATTTATCTAAAGGTTGGAAGAATAATTGCGAAAGTGAACGCTTGCTCGGAGTTTCAATCACTGGACAGTGGGACTCTAAAGCATCACGCTCAGAGTCTACTTTAAGAAAATTACGGGATGAGGCAGTTAAAGTAAATAAGATTTATGCTAAGAAGTTTGGTGTACCACAGTCAAGTTCAGTCACTTGTGTTAAGCCTTCAGGTAGTGTTTCTCAATTAACTGACTGTGCCTCTGGTATGCATGCTCGCTACTCACCATACTATATAAGACGTATTCGCATCTCAGCTACTGACTCTTTATTTAAAATGTTAAGAGACCAAGGCCTTCCATTTAAACCCGAAGTTGGGCAATCACTAGAAAATGCCACTACTTATGTTTTTGAGTTTCCTGTTAAAGCTCCAGCTGGATCTATCTTTAGCAATGATTTAAACGCCATTGACCAGCTTGAGCATTGGAAAAAAGTTAAACTTAATTATACTGAACACAATCCTTCTGTAACTATCTCAGTTTCTGAAAATGAATGGGTAGAGGTGGCAAATTGGGTTTATGAAAATTGGGAGATTGTTGGTGGTCTATCATTTTTACCACGCTCAAATCATGTCTATGAACTTGCTCCTTATGAGGAGATAGATAAGGCCCGCTACGAAGAATTATTGACTAAGTTTAAAAACATGGACTTTGCGCAAATAGTAGTTTATGAAAAAATAGATGAAACTGAAGCTAAAAAAGAATTAGCTTGCGCTGGCGGATCATGCGAGATTAACTAAGAATATGCTGTATTACACGGGAAATGGTGATAATGGCAAAAGTAAGTTATTCGACGCTAAAGAAGATTTTTCTAAAAGTGAGCCTATATTTTCAGTCCTCGGTTCTTTAGATGAGCTCAATTCTCACCTAGGACTCTGTTCTTGTGAGGCAGCTCAAGATAGTTTTATTTACCAAGCAATTAAAAGAGAACAAGAAAATATATTTATTTGCCAGGCTCATTTTGCTAAATCAGAAATAAAGATACCTAATAGTTTCTTAAGTGAGTTGGAGCTATCTATAGCTAAGCTAGCTAAACTTATAAAACCAAGGGATAGTTTTGTGCTTCCCGGGGGAAGTCGTCTTAGCGCTTTACTGGATGTAGCTAGAACTTTGGCTCGTAAATGCGAAAGAGAAGCCCTGTCTTTAAGTGAAGAGGAGAGGAGTTTATATGAAAAGATAGTTTTTGTTTATCTAAACCGCCTTTCTAGTTTTCTCTATGTTTTAGCACGACTAGCAAATGATTTAGCCAAGGTAGAGGAAGATGCCCCTTTGTATAAATAAATCGTTTCATTTCTTTTATTTGAAATAAGCCTTTAAAAAGGTTATAATAAAAAAAGATTAATAAAT
>CAZUDJ010000118.1:0-1960 GCA_964618575.1 uncultured Gammaproteobacteria bacterium
TTTATTTTATTAAATATACTTACACATTTTATTTTTAATTTAAAAAAATGTAAAATTAATGCTAAAATAAATAGAGAATTATAAGCTTTATAAATTTAAATTAAATCATGAAAGTTTCTAAAAAAAATAATTTATTTACTTCAATTTTGCTTTTAGTATTAGGGCTGATTTTAATTATCTGGGGCTTTTCTCTTTTGGCGAATAATAATGAAGATGTCTCTGATTTAGAAAGTGAGAAGCTAAGCGCGGTCGCCACAACTTTCCCTATATATGATATTTTGCGCAGTGTAGGAGGAGATAAGATTGAAACTAGTTTACTACTATCTCCCGGAGCGAGTCCTCATAGCTTTGAGCTTTCTCCGCAAAAAGCTAAAAACTTAAGTGATGCCAATCTTTTTGTTTTCAATGGCGCTGGCCTTGACTCATGGGCAAGTGAAATGTCTCTTAAGAGCTCAAGTAAGAAGGGCGAGGGAAGGCGTGAGCTAGACCTCTCTACTAAGGTGGATTTAATAAGTTTTTTAGATAAAGAAACTTTAGAAGAAGAAAGTGATCATGACGAACATGGACATGAAGGTGATATGGATCCGCATTACTTTTTAGATCCTCTAAATGCAAGTCTAATGGCAGAAGCTATAGCCGCTGAGCTAGGAGAAATAGATGCTCTAAATAAAGATTATTATAAGGAGAATGCTAGTCTCTTTGTAGCTGAAATAGAGGCAAGATTAGTAGAGTGGCAGGAGCAAATAGATAGTCTTGATAATAAAAAGATTATAGTTTTCCACGATGCTTGGTTTTATTTTGCTAATCGTTTTGGACTTGATATAGTTGGCGCTCTTGAACCTTTTCCAGGAAAATCTCCTAGTCCTAAATATTTAGATAGAGTGTCAAGCTTAATTGAAGATAATAATATCTCTGTCTTGTTTATAGAGCCACAACTAGCTCCCGACTCAGCTCGAGCCTTGGCTCAAAACCTAGTCTCAGATATTGCGGTCTTAGATCCCTTAGGCGGGACAGAGGGCAGAGAGTCATATTTTGACTTAATAGATTATAATATTAATACTTTAGTTTCTGCTTTAAACAAATAATAATTATGAAGCACATTCCTTACCTACAAGTTTCAAATCTAAGTTATGAAGTATCTGGTAATAAAATATTACAAGACATTTCTTTTGATATTTCCCAAGGTGATATCTTAGTGATAATTGGTCCCAATGGGAGCGGCAAGACTAGCTTGCTTAAAAATATTATCGGACTTAATCGCCCGACTACAGGTTCAGTTAAATTAGAGGGCAAGAATATCTCTAAGTATTTAGGTAAGATTGCCTATGTCCCGCAGAAGTTTGACTTTGATAGACAGACGCCAATTACAGTAAGTGAGTTTATGGCTCTTGAAAGTTGTGGTAAATCCGGACACGGTACTTCACATATTTCTGAGGCACTAGCCCAAGTTAATATGGACACTAAGGCTAAACAAAGGTTGGGAGTCCTTTCTGGTGGTGAGTTTCAAAGGATGATGATAGCGCGCGCTTTGCTACATGAAAAAGAAATACTTATTTTAGATGAACCAGCCTCAGGCATAGATATGGCCGGGGAAGAGACTGTCTATAATTTAATTGCCAATATCAATAAGGAAAAGGGGGTAACTTGTATTATAGTCTCACACGAACTATCTGTAGTTAGTCGCTACGCCACTACAGTTTTATGTATCAACAAGAGAATGGTTTGTTTCGGTGAGCCGCAAACAGCAATTACAGCTGATACTATAGAAGGGCTCTATGGTATAGGGGCGGGTTTATATAAACATCATAAACATTAAATATGTTTGAATTTTTACAGTATTCATTTATGTTAAGAGCTCTTATCGCTGGTAGTGCCGTGGCGCTGGTTTTAGCTTGGCTAGGAACCTTTATTGTTACTCGCAAGTTGAGTTTTATCGGTGATGGTATTGCCCATGCCTCTT
>CAZUDJ010000119.1:0-1957 GCA_964618575.1 uncultured Gammaproteobacteria bacterium
CTTACGATGGTCTCTTGCCTCTGCTTCTTTTAAGTAAGCTAGGTGTTTGTCTAAGCCGTCCTTGTCTTCAAAGGCTAGGCCATAGATGCGAGTTAACATTTTATTATTCTCATCACCTCGCCAATAAGCACCAGCTAGACGTTGCAACTTAAAGCTACCTGGCTTTATTTTAATAGTAGACTCTATGTGTGGTCCACGGCAAAGATCGCTGAATTTTCCAATAGTGTAAAAACTTAACTTAGTTTCACCTTCGGCAATTAAGTCTTCAATTAATTCTTGCTTGTAGGGATTTTTTTCTACTAGAGCTTCAGCTAGAGCCACCTGAGCATCTTTCTCTTCTTTCTCAAATTTAAGATTTTGTTTTATGATGTGAGACATTTTTTTCTCAATCTGTCTAAAGTCAGCCTCCACTAGTTTGTCCTTGCCAAAGTCAATGTCATAGTAGAAGCCATTTTCTATGGCTGGTCCAATAGCTAGTTTAGCTTGGGGCCAAATTTCTTTTATCGCTGCGGCCATAATGTGGGCCAGCGAGTGTCTTTTATTTTCTAAGTTTTCCATATCGTTGATTTAAATTATTATATAAATTTAATTTTATAAACTCATTTAACTTAATTACCAGGATGATGCTTATATTAAAAAAATCCCCTCCTAGTAAAAACAACAATCTATTGTTTTTACTGGGACGGGATTATTTGGTCTCGCGGTTCCACCCAGTTTCTTGTCTGAAAACAAGCTCTTTTATATTGTTTCAAGCCTTAGGGCGGGGCCACGACTTTCATCGTTTAAGCTTGGTAGGCTTAACAATCAGCTCTTCACCTACAAGCCTAGCATTACTAAATTAATTTGTAAATAGGAAAAATTTTAACTTTTAAAAATAGCTATTACTATTATCTTTCCTGCTCCCGCTTGTTTTAGAACTTTGGCTGCCTCAGATACTGTTGCTCCGCTAGTAAGCACATCGTCTAAAATAATAATACTGGCTCCTTTTAAGTTTTCACCTTTAAAATAAAAGGAATTTACTAAATTAGATTTTCTTTTTTTTGCATTTAGTCTAGATTGAGCTTTTCTATTTTTTCTTTTTAAGCTTAGGTTAAGAGAGTAATTAAAATCTTTTACAAATTTAGCCGCTATTAGTTCTACCTGGTTATAGCCTCTTTGCCGTAAACGACGGGAAGAGAGGGGAATGGGAATAACTACATAGTTTGCTTGAGAAAATAAAACACGACTCTGCCAAAAAATTCTTAAATAATCAGCTAGTACATTGCTTATCGCCTTTACAGATTTAAATTTATAAGCCTGAATTAAAAGAGGAGCTAGCTTATCCTTGTAGCTAGAGACCGCAAACACCTGATTAATATTTTGATAGCTTAGTTCTTTTACCTCACCCCTAAAGTTGAGATTTTTAAAACAAGCCGGACAGAGGTGCTTATTACTATTGCAGCCACAGGAAATACAAGTGATAGGAAAAATTAAGTCTAGCCAAAAAGAAAATTTAAAAATAGACATAAAATATAAGTTTAAATTAGCCTTAACTTATATTATATAAAACAGGGCTTGATAGAAATTTAAAAAAATAATAAAAAACAAGCTAAATTTATAGCTTGTTTTTATTTATTGTATGCTACTTTTATTTTTACCTTAACCTTACTTGATAGATATTTTGACTAGTTTTATCACTAAAGTATAGGTACGACTGATCTTCGGGCACGATGATGTCAGAGATATTGTAAGCACCATCAGGAACAGCAATTAAAGTTTTACTGCCAGTTTTTAAATTTATTTTATATAAATCATCTTGGCTTCTTTCCGCTAGCTCAGGGAACATGCCTGCTCCTTGTTCTAAAGTTTGGGGAACAGCACAATAGACTTCAGTGTCAGAAGCAAAGGTACATTTATCAGCCCAGGTATTTAAATCTAAACTACGACGACCAGAGCCGATATTGTCAGGACTAGAGCC
>CAZUDJ010000120.1:0-1946 GCA_964618575.1 uncultured Gammaproteobacteria bacterium
TATTTAAAAAACGTATCAACATGTTGCAACAGCCGATAAGAAAATATTTAGGCGATTATCTTGACTACCTTGAAATTGAAAAAGGTCTTTCTTCTAAAACTCAAGAAAATTATAGTCGTTTTTTAAATAAATTTTTTAATTTTCTTAAAGAAACTAATTTAGAAAATTTAAAAGCCAAAGATATCGATACTGATTTAGTTTGGAAATATAAAGTATATCTTTCTCGCCACGTAAATAAGAGAAATAATAAATCATTGAAAAAAACTACCCAAAACTATTACCTTATTGCTCTGCGTTCACTACTTGACTACTTTTTAGAAAAAAATATCACTTCCCTGCCGCCGTCAAAAATAAAACTGGCTAAAGATAAGGCGGACCGTGATATAAAATTTTTAAAACTAGATCAACTAGCCCGATTACTAGACTCACCTGACACTACTACCGCTATTGGTAGGCGTGATAAAGCCATACTTGAATCTTTGTTTTCTACCGGCCTCCGGGTAGCAGAACTACAAGCTCTAAATCGAGATCAGATAAAGATAAAGGATAAAACTGAGCTTTTAGAGATATCTATAGTCGGTAAAGGAGAGAAAATTAGAACCGTCTACTTTTCCAAACGAGCGGTCGCTTCCCTGCGCCAGTACCTAGAAAAACGTCATGATTTTGATCAAGCTTTATTTATCAACTACAAACGGGGAGCAGAAAATAGTGATGCCGACCGTAGGTTGAGCATTAAAAGTATAGAAAGTATAGTAAAAAAATATGTCATTATCTCTGGCCTGCCAGTTATGGCCACCCCGCACACTCTTAGACACTCCTTTGCCACTGATTTGCTTAACCAAGGAGTGGACTTGCGCACTGTGCAAGAATTTTTAGGACATAGTAATATTGCCACTACTCAAATATATACTCACGTTACCAACAAACAACTCAAAGATATACATAAAAAAATTCACAATAATAGAGAGTTGTAAGGATAAAAAAGTGACTAAAATATAAAAAATCCTGAGATTATCAGGATTTTTTTATTCTTATTTTTTATAATTTTTATTTAAGGTAAGTAGTTTAAGGGATTAACTGGTATGCCATTTTTTCTGACCTCAAAGTGAAGGTGGGGTCCAGTGGAGAAAGCACCAGAGCCCGGTGTGCCCGGCATACCACCTGATCTACCTATAATCTGACCTTTAACTACATATTGATCAAGGCTAACGTTAACGGCCGACACGTGACCATAGACAGTGGCTAGATTGTTAGCGTGAATAATCATTATATAGCCGTAGTTTTTAGAGCCATCAAATTTTACTTTTGCCACATAACCATCGGCCGCTGCATATAAGTTAGAACCCTGGGCAGAGCGGATATCTATCGCCGGATGCTCACCAATAATCTTGCGGTAAGGGTAATCAGGGTCATGAAAGCCAGCTGTAATATAATTTTTTGTAACCGGCCAAGCCATAGTACTATCACTACTATCTAATTTGTCCTTATCTTTTTGCGACATCTTTTGTCTGATTTGACTCTCAGCATTAGAAATTTCAACCTTAGCTTGATTTTGCTCAGCTCTTGCTTTAGCGAGTAGAGCCTGGAAGGCAGTTTCAGACTCTAGAGTTTGAGACAAGACATTTATTTTTTGATTTTGCTCGTAGTTTAGGTTATCTTTTTTATCTTCTAGCCTTAACTTTAGAGCATTTGCGTCTTCATTTTTAGCCTGTAGTAGCGCTCGATTTTTTTCTAACTTGTCTTTTTGAACTTTAAGATCAGAGATACTTTCCCCTAACTTCTCATTAGTATTTTGTAGGTATTTAATTTGATTTAGAAAGCCCGATAAAGTGTCATTTAAAAGCAGAGCTTCAAGAGTGGTTACTTGTTCTTGTTTGTAGATTAATCTTAAAAGACCAGAGATTTGATCCTTTTGTTTTTTAATCTTATTATCTAAATTCTCAGTA
>CAZUDJ010000121.1:0-1932 GCA_964618575.1 uncultured Gammaproteobacteria bacterium
TTAATAAATATTAAAGCTAGATAGTAATAATTTAAAATTAGAGCAAATAAAATTCTATATATCACTCCTTTAGCTGGAACCTTAAGTTCGTACAGATTATTCTTAATTTTAATTTTTTCTACCTCATTACTGGCTTGCAATTTATAGTGACCAATATCTCTTAAGCGCTTTATCTTATTTACAATAACATCTTGATTCTTTTTATCCCTTATTTCATAAATAAAATCTGCTACCTCATTGTCACCGCGACTATTTTCATAATACTTTATTTCGATAGTGATAGCTAACTTCTGGAAGGATAAAGTTATTATAACAAATTTGTTATAATATGACAAGAGCCTTCCCTGCTTTAATAATACCTTTAGTTTAAAAGTGGTATTATAAATTATAGCTAAAACCTTTACTTATATAATTAAAAGAAGTAGACATAATTGTCTACTTCTTAAAATATAATCTATTAAGAGTTCAGCTTAACCATAAACCTCTTTTAGCATCTCTACATCTTTGTCACTGTCTATGAGTAAGTGTTTATTTAACTCCACCACTGCCTGAAGAAGCTTTAAGGATAACACATCCTCCTTGCTACTTAAGTTGTGGTCTTGAAACATTTCCACTAAGGCGGCCATATCTTTAATAAAGCAATGTCCACCGGCCCCTCTACCGGCTTTTATATCTAGCCCACTTTCATGATTTACTTTTAAATGGCTAGCCCCTATACGAGAATCAAGGCCGGTGATGCGTGCCACTGTGTCATAGTCAACGCCATTCTTTTTACATAAATTATAGAAAAGATTAGCAAAGACTACTTTAAAATATAGGAAATTATTGCCCATGTATTTTATAAGCTCCGCTTCCCGACTATTGACTACAAAACTGTGATCTGCTTTGGGAAGCAAGTCTAAGACTTCCTCTGATTTTTCCTTTGACTTACTTGTGTAGCCAACAATATTTCTCGGTGGAAACTTACTGTCATGAGCAGCATTTTTCTCAGTTAGAAATTCGGGAGAGTGGAGGATAAACTTATTAGGAAACATTTTTTGAAACTTCTCAGTGGTGCCAACTTTAATGGTGGATTTAATAATAGCGGTCTTTCTATCACCGACTAAAGCTATCACTTCTTCTAAAATACTATCATCAAAGCCCTCTGGAGTAGAAGGTGTGGGAACGGCGATAAAGACAAAATCACAAGTAGCTATCCTGTCCTTATTTACATAATTATCCTCCTTGTCATATCTGACTACTTCATAGCCTCTCTCGAGGAAATCATCAGCCATATTCTTGCCGATAAAGCCCTGGCCGATAAAACCAATGAGTAATTCTTTATTCATATTCACTATATTATTAAAATAATTCTAAGTGAGAGCCAATTCTAAGTAAAAGAATAAGCAGATTCTTTTTCTCTATTTTATATACTAATAATAAATCCGGTCTAAGGTGGCACTTGCAACAATCTTTAAATTCTCCTCTTAAATAATGATTCCTATATTTCTCTTCAAGACTGCTTCCTTTAGCTAAAGTATCTAAAACCAGCTCTAGATCATCTAAAATATCAGAATCATTTCTATACAACTTTAAATCTTTTTTAAAACGCTTAGAGTATTTTAAATGATACATAGGCCTACTACAAAAGAGCGTCTTTAATTAAGGCCCCGCCAGTTTCAAACTCTTTATCGCTATTTTTAGCACTGGCCAGTGCTTCTCTAAGCTCTTCTGACTTAGCTAGAGTTAAACCATCCTCACCTCTAATTTCAAAAGGTAAATTCCTAGTATTAATTACCTGGCGAAAAAAAATCTTTATAGCTGAGCTCATATCAATACCTAGGCTATCTAAAATTTTTTTAGCTTCCTTTTTAGTCTTAGCATCTATCCTAACTTGTATTTTTTCATCATTTTTAATATTCATATATTTTCTATACTTGTAATTCATTTGTA
>CAZUDJ010000122.1:0-1922 GCA_964618575.1 uncultured Gammaproteobacteria bacterium
GGGACCAAAGTCTCAAATTTTTTAATTATCAATACAAATGTCAAATATATTTAAGTTAAAATCAAACTATAGTCCGGCTGGTGACCAGCCCAGTGCTATTGCCTCACTAAGTGAGGGTCTGGCCGCTGGCAAGCGTTATCAGACCTTGCTCGGGGTAACAGGGAGTGGTAAGACATATACGGCTGCCAATCTTATAGTTGCAAACAATAAGCCGACTTTAGTGATAGCGCCTAACAAAGCTTTAGCGGCTCAACTCTATCGGGAGTATAAAAACTTTTTTCCCGAAAATGCGGTGCATTATTTTGTTTCCTATTATGACTACTACCAACCTGAAGCCTATTTACCTATAACAGATACTTATATAGATAAAGAAGCGATGATAAATGAGGAAATAGATAGGCTGCGTCATGGCGCCACTACTGCTCTTATGACTCGAAAAGATGTCATTATCGTGGCCTCTGTTTCTTGTATCTATAATCTTGGTGTGCCCTCATCCTACTTAAAGTCCAGTTTAGTTTTAAGTGAAGGACAGCAACTAGTTCGCTCTGATTTAATCTCTCAGCTAGTTTCTATGCAATTTGAAAGGGTAAAAGGTGATGTTAAAAGAGGTGAGTTTCGTGTACGCGGTGATGTCTTTGAAATTCGCGCTAAATCAGAAAACATAGTCTATCGAGTGGAGCTTGTAAAGCAAACTATAGCCAGTCTTAGTTTGGTAGACAACACTACTAAAAATATAAAAGAAAGCTTAAAAGAAATTGTAATATTTCCCCCCAAGCACTTTGTCTCTACTCAACCCCAAATTGAAGAAGCGATAAAAAATATTAAAGTTGAGCTAAAAGATAGGCTGGCTTATTTTAAAAAAGAAGGACTCTTGCTTGAAGCCGAAAGACTAAATAGAAGAACGAGGTATGACCTGGAGATGTTGCGTTCACTTGGCTATTGTCATGGTATAGAAAACTACTCTAGGCACTTAAGTGGTAAGCTGGCCGGTGAAGCGCCAGACTCTCTTTTAGCTTACTTTCCTTGGAAAGATGGCAAGCCTGATTTTCTAACTATCATAGATGAGTCCCATATTGCCGTTCCCCAAATTAGAGGCATGTATAACGGTGATAGAGCTAGAAAGCAAACTTTAATTAAGTATGGTTGGCGTTTGCCCTCAGCCCTGGACAACAGGCCACTTAGATTTCCTGAATTTGAAGCCCGCGTTGGACAAGTAATATTTACCACCGCTACCCCCGGTGTCTTTGAAAAAGAAAATGCCGAAAATGTGGCCGAGCAGATAATTAGACCAACTGGACTAGTTGATCCGGAGATAGAAATTAGACCAGTGTTTGATAAGAAAACTAACTACAGTCAGATAAATGATGTAATGCTGGAGGTAAAGAAGAGAGCTAAAATAGGTGAGCGCTCTATTATAAACACCTTAACTAAAAAGCAAGCCGAAGATTTAAATACCTATTTTGGCGAGCAGGGAATTAAGTCTAATTATTTGCACTCAGATATTAAGACTCTTGAGCGAACGGAAATACTTAAGAACTTTAGACTAGGTGACTTTGATGTCTTAATTGGAGTTAACCTCCTTCGTGAAGGTCTAGACTTACCCGAGGTTACTCTAGTGGCTATCTTAGACGCTGATCGGGAAGGGTTTTTACGTAGTGAAACTTCGCTAATGCAAACTATGGGCAGGGCGGCTCGAAATGTTAAAGGAGAAATTATTCTCTATGCTGATCGCAAAACTAAGTCTATGAAAAAAGCCATAGATGAAGCTAATCGACGTCGCATAAAGCAACTCGCCTATAATAAGAAGCATAATATTGATCCGGTAAATATTGATAAAAAGATAGAAGAATTTCTTGATTTTAGTGAAGAATAAAAAATAAGTTTGTTTTTTTAAATAAGAATTTTTATATATATGTCAGAAA
>CAZUDJ010000123.1:0-1919 GCA_964618575.1 uncultured Gammaproteobacteria bacterium
CAAAGCAGAACAATCTCAAAAATATTAATTTAGAGATTCCGCACAATAAGATTACCGTTATCTCCGGTGTCTCTGGTTCGGGCAAGTCATCTTTGGCCTTTGATACAATATTTGCCGAAGGGCAAAGACAGTACGTTGAATCACTGTCCCCATACATGAGACAGTTTTTAGGGCAAAAGAAAGTAGCCGAGGTAGATGAAATTATAGGTCTTGCTCCAGCGATTTCAATAGATCAAAAAGCTCTTTCTCATAACCCGCGCTCTACTGTGGGCACGCTAACAGAAATATATGATTATCTGCGCATACTCTTTGCCCGGGTAGCGGAAGTCTTTTGTCCTTTATGTGGACATAAGTTAGAGAAGTTATCTGCTGATGAAATGGTCGATATTATAATCTCCCGTGCGAAAGAAGAAAATGAGGACTATGTCAGTATCCTCAGTCCACTAGTTAGAGGCAGAAAGGGTGAATACTATCAATTGCTCTATAACTACCTTAGCTTAGGCTACAGTGAGGTAAGGATAGACGGCAAGATGTACTCACTGCGTGACAAGATAAAGCTTGCCGCCAGACAAACTCATGATATAGAGCTAGTGGTCGATAAGATATTGATAAGTGATAGGCTAAGACTAGCTGAGGCAGTTGAAAGTGCTCTAGAGTACAGTAAAGGTTTAGTTATAGCTCTTTACACTAAGCGTGAATTTCTGCTTTCAGCTAATTGGACTTGCCCTTATGATAACTTTTCATTTCCTGAAATTGAGCCTCGTCTTTTTTCTTTTAACTCTCCTCATGGCGCTTGCCCTGAGTGTGGAGGCTTAGGTAAGAAGAACTTCTTTGCTAAGACTAAGTGCGAGGTTTGTAAAGGCGATAGGTTAAGGAGTGAGGCTCTTTCTATAAGACTAAGAGGAAAAAATATAGCTGAGGTCTCAGCCCTTTCAATTAAAAATGCTTATACTTTTTTTGATAAAGTCTATGAAGATTTAAGCAAAAAAGAAAGAGTAATAGCTGAGAGTGTATTGATACAAATTATCTCACGCCTGGAGTTTTTACTTAAGGTAGGTTTAAACTATCTTTCACTGGACAGGGAAGCACATAGCCTATCTGGAGGTGAAGCGCAGAGAATTAGACTGTCATCTCAGATTGGCTCTCATCTTTCTCGCACTCTCTATGTACTAGATGAGCCAACTATAGGCTTACATGAAAGAGACACGGAAAGATTGATAGAGACTTTAAAGAAGTTAAAGGATAAAAACAATACTCTTATTATCGTCGAGCACGATGAGAAAACTATACTTGAGTCAGACTATTTAGTAGACTTAGGGCCTCTGGCTGGTGTCCACGGTGGAGAAATTACCGCCGCTGGAAAAACTAGCGATCTCTTAGCTGGAAAAGATAAAAAAGCTAGTGAAAACTCTTTAACTTTAAAGTATTTAAGTGGTGAAAAAGAGATTTCTTTACCGGCTAAAAGAAGAAGTCAAAACCATGGCTCACTTAAAATCAAAGGAGCAAGAGCCAATAATTTAAGAAATATTAAAGTTGAAATACCTTTAGGAAGACTAGTGGGAGTAGCCGGTGTTTCAGGTTCTGGTAAGTCTAGTTTTATGTATGATGTTTTATATAAAAACATTCAACATATCAAGCACAGGCCTGGCGGAAGAGCAAAGTTAGAAAATGTAGAAAGTATTAGCGGAACTGATTATATAAACAAGGTGGTAGTAATAGACCAGTCGCCTATAGGCAGAACTCCGCGTTCTAACCCGGCTACCTATACTGGAATATTTACCCCTATCCGCGACTTCTTTGCCTCGCTACCTGAGTCAAGAGAAAGAGCTTATGCTATAGGTCGTTTCTCTTTTAATCGCGCTGGTGGACGCTGTGAGGCCTGCCAAGGGGCGGGTGCTAACTTAATTGAGATGCACTTC
>CAZUDJ010000124.1:0-1903 GCA_964618575.1 uncultured Gammaproteobacteria bacterium
TTCTCAATCGGAGTCGCAGCATAAATTGGATTAAGTGCATTATTGACTACCTCCCAATCTGTAATAAAATCTTTCTCATAAATTTTATTACTTGGCATATTAAAGGTATTATCAATATTAATTTCATAGCGCCAAAAAATTCTATTAGAATCTGCAGGTGGCTGTGGAAAAACTTTATCCAACCAGTAATTAGCAGTAGGAGTAATAGTAGTATTATTTTTTTCCTCTTCTAAAGAAACAGTATCAGCATTTAGAGTTAGTTCAGTTCCAGTTTTTCCCAGTTCCTTAAATGCTGCGCCAACACACTCAACTCTACAAAGCAAATCTAAGTCAGTGCGCTCCTCAGTCAAATTCTCAATAACAAACTCATGAATTTCATGAATGTATTGGTTGTTCGCGCGCTCTAATTTGTTAAAAATTAACTTAACCTTTTTCTCATTAGCTAATGAATGAGTTTGCTTTAAGCTATTATACCAAAGTTCATTGTTTACGAAACTTTTAGTTTCTGTAGAGTAAAACTTGATAGGAATAGTAAAAGTTAATTTCTTTTCTCCATTCACCCCATCATACCAGTGTGGCTCATATCCTTGCCCCAATTTAGGAGTGTCGGATGAGACCAACACAGATAAAAATCTATCATTATAAGTCCATAATGATATTTCATATGGTCTTTTTGCCATATTCCTCTCCTCCTTAATTAAATGTAGGTATCTTTAAATTTTACCTCAACATCAGATATGGGCACACTTGATGTTAGAATTTGCTGATTACTTGCTACTGGCAATATACCACCAGCCTTTAGTTTAATAAATTTACCATTAAACGAACCAGCGTTATCTTCAGTATATAATACGCTTGTGCCAGCAGTATTAGTTATTTCCAATCCACATTGATTAGTTGTTCCCTAAATGCGGAACCGATATTTTACATTAGTAAAAAAATCAGTCTAAATTTTTTGTCGTAGCCCCAGAAATGTAGGATAAGTCAATCCACTGCCAGTGGCATTGACTAAATTGATTAAGGTATCTCTATGTGAGCCATTAAGCTCTTCGCGCAATGTATTTAATACAGAAGCTTTTTTAGTAGACCAAGCGGACCAAGCAGAATAAACTTCTTGTAGTGCAAATTCAATATCAACAATAAAACGAGGTTTGACTAAAATAGCGTCATCAATGGTGATATTAACCCAATTACTGCGCGGGCCTGTGCTTCCAGACTCTGCGCCTAAAGTGTAGGTTTTAGTAAATATTAAGTCTAATTCTCCCTCTGCATTGCCAGCGTGAGAGATATAAACAGAATTAACATTCTACACTTTATTAGTAGTAGTTGCTCTATTCTATACTCTAACATTATGAGAAATGTGATATGTAGTTGTAGTTGCGGGGAAGTCAGCCAATCTTGGTAAGCCACTTTCTAAACGGCTAGGGTTGTCTAAACTCCCAGTATATAAACCAGTAATAGAATAGCTATATGGCTCTAAGGTAGTCAACTGCAGTTCAATCTCTCCTTTATAAAGACTAGTTGGATAACCACTAGCTTCAGTTTTTATAAAAGGAACAAAATTCATCGAAGACGGCGCGAGAAGCATAACCTTATACTCTCTATAGCTAGACTCCTCAAAAGACAGAGTGCCAAGCTTGCCTGGAACAAAAAGTTTTTTTAGTTTATTAAGTTGAGTCCCAGTTATACCATCAGTTGCTAATTGAATAGTAAGCTCTTGCGCCCCTAAGTCGGTTCCCCAGTAGAGGAGACCGGGACGACCAGGCACGCTGGTCGTCCGGTTCTCAAACTGCGGACTTAGAGGAGCAGTATAGCGTCCGCTATTGCTTACCACATAAAGATTAAGATCTGAGGTTTTTACTCCGTCAAATGTTAATCGAATAAAATCAAAATCTGCCATACT
>CAZUDJ010000125.1:0-1901 GCA_964618575.1 uncultured Gammaproteobacteria bacterium
TGAGATACTAGAAATTCCAGAGTATAAATGCATTAATGTGCATGGCTCCCTCCTTCCTAAATATCGTGGCTCCTCCTGCCTAAATGCCCCTATTTTAAACGGAGACAAGCAAACTGGCCTAAGTATCATGGAAATGGATAAAGGTATGGACACAGGGGCTATAATAGCCCAATTCCCCCTCCAGTTAAACGATGAGTCTTCTTTAGAGTATATTCATGACAGTCTCTCCAGTCTAAGTGCTAAAGTTCTACCCCAAACTCTTCTTGCCTATATAAATAAAGAATTAAAAGCTAGCCCTCAAGATGAAAGTCTAGCTAGCTATGTAAATTTAATTAAGAAAAGTGACGGAAAAATAGACTGGAATGACTCAGCTACAAAAATAGAGCGACAGATAAGAGCCTATCATCCTTGGCCTGGTGCATTTACTTATAACAAAGATAGCAAAAGGATTAAAATTATTAAAGCTAAGGTCTTAGAGAAAGATAGTGAAAATAAGGCTAGTGTTGGAGAGATTTATGAGCTAAATAATAATATTGCTATTAGGTGTGGACAGAATAGTTTAATTATATTAGAATTACAACTTGAGGGAGCTAAGGTTATGAGCTCGTCTCAGTTTTTAAGCGGTCATCCTGATATCATTGGCCAAATACTAAAATAACCACATGGTCCCTTCGTCTAGTGGTTAGGACATCAGGTTCTCATCCTGGAAACAGGGGTTCGATTCCCCTAGGGACTACAAAAAAAATAGACTCAATATTTTATTGAGTCTATTTTATTACAAAAAACTATTTTAACTTATAATAAGTTGCTTTGCCTTTACCAACTTTTTCAATAATTCCATCAGCTATCAATTTTCTAAAATCTAAATTTCTGGTTGGTTTAGCCCGCTTAGTTAAGGTGGAATAATCCTTATCTTTGATATAGCCTTTTTTCTTTATATAAGAAATTATTTTTTGATGATGTTCTTTTAATTCTTTTTCTGGAGAGTGATTTTCTTTTTCTAGTTCTTTTATAACTCGTAAGAGTTCATCGATTATACCATCGGTAAAATATTCTAACCATGATGTAAAATCGATTTTATCTTTAATTTCATAATAATTCCCCAAAACTCCAACCTTTTGAAAATAACGGCTAACATTTTGGTTGTAATAATTTTCAAAACTAAAAAGATGAAAAGTGTTAAGACCCATTTTAGCTAACAAAATCTTAGTGGCTAGTCTGGCCGTTCGACCGTTACCATCTATAAAGGGATGAATAACAACAAATTGCTTATGAAAAATACCAGCCAAAATTAAAGGGTCTACTATATTCTTATTTTCATCAAGATAAAAAAATAATTCTTTTAATAATTTTTTTACTTCTTGATGATCTGGCGGCAAATAAACAGTTTGGCGTGTTTTGGGATTGTTAACAAAAACTGGCTCAAGACGAATTTTGCCGCAACAAAAATTATCAATTATCCCCATAGTGATTGTTTGTTGAATCTGTAATATTAATTCCGTGTTAAAAATTTCTTGATCTGATTTTATTAAATCATGTAATTTTATTAAAGCTTTGTTATAATTTAAAACTTCTTTTTCACTATCTCTGACATTCTCTGGCTTATTTTTTAAAATCCTCTTTACATCTGTTAAGGGTAGCGGGTTCCCTTCAATGCTAGTTGAAGAATAAGCCGATATTTCACGAGCCCGTTTCTCCATATCCAATAAAACTATACGCGAAAAATTACGATTATTAAGTTCGTTTATAATTACACTAATCCTTTTAATATTAGCTAGTAATTTATTAGAAATTGTGTACTTTGGATTAAACATATATAGACATATTATAGACGATTAATAGACGATTGTCAATCCTATAAACAATAATTAAAAAAAATATACAAATTAGCATACTTTGTA
>CAZUDJ010000126.1:0-1882 GCA_964618575.1 uncultured Gammaproteobacteria bacterium
TAGTATTGTACTAAGTTTTAAAGACCCAAGGGATGGGGAGGAGAAAACAAAAAAGAAATATTTTAGCTTATAAGTTTGGGGCTAACCACTCTATACCTATACTTGCTTTGGCAAGTATTATTCATAATTAAACTATGCACATAGACAAATAAATAATTGTCACATCGACATACGTTAACTACATAATACTTTTCCTCACTCTTTGTTAAAAACAAAGTGGACAAGCCTCCGTTGCGAAGCCAATCTGGGTGTTTTTTGCAAAAGCGTATAATTTGCGCTTGCGTCATAACAGCCTTATCCAAATTTGGATCTAAACTGCTAAACACTTCAAAGAATGAACTATCAGCAACTATTTCTCTTACCTCTAGCAAAGTTTCTGGAGTAGCGGGGCCGCGTTTGTTTAAACCTAAATTTATAAAATCTTCATCTACTGGCAAAACAAATGTTTTTTTAGTATGAGATATATAAGCTCTACCGTTTAAAGCTTCTATCATAAGTCCCCAGCCTTTAGATATTAGTTCTAAAATTTTTACCTCATCCTTAGCCTCAGAATTTCTTTGCCTAACAGCTCTTTTTGAGCCTATCTTCTCTCCGACGATAGTATTTTGATTACTTTCCATGATAATACCTTTTTTAGTTGTTAATATACTGTTTTTTTCATTTCAAATGAAACATTTTTATACTTTAAAATATAAAGTATTAAGATGTATTTTGTCACATATATTATTATATGTCAAGCATAGAAACGGTACATTCAATGTTGAAGTGCAACGCCTGTCTCTTCATAGAATACCTCATAAGGCGTCTTCCAGGCTAATCTTTTCCTTGGTCGTGAGTTAATTAAATACTCAATATGCTTAATCTGCTCATCTGATACTGATCTAAAGTCATTTCCTTTAGGTAAAAAGCGACGAATAAGACCATTTACATTCTCATTTGAGCCTCTTTCCCAGGAATGATAAGCATGAGCAAAGAAGCACTTAATTCCAGTTTTATTTTCTAGCTCAATGTGCCCTAGATTTTCACTACCCCTGTCTCTGGTTAATGTTTTCCTATATTGCAATGGTATTGCCTGCAATCTCTTAGAGACAGATCTATTGGACTCTGCTATTGTTTTGTCTTTTACTTTCTCAATAAACACTAGCCCCGAGACTCTTTCATTTACAGTCTTTAGCGCAAGCTTAGATTCTCTTGAAACAATTAAATCATCTTCCCAATGGCCCACCTTCATTCTAAACTCTGCCTCTTTGGGTCTATCATCTATAGATGGCAGTGGCCCTTTTTCTATGCGATAGCTAGACCTCATGCCTTTTTGCACTCTTCTTTTCTTGCGTCTAGCTAGGTATGGCCTTAGATCTATGCAACCTGGCTTGGGATAGCCATTTCCACCTCTATGTATCTGAAAGTAGATATATTGATATATCGCCTCATGGGATATACTTACACCACTTAACTCCTCTGCTTTAGCAGCTATCTGCTCTGGGGACCAACCTAGCTTTAGGTATCTGATTGCATAATCACGTAGATGGGCATGCTTGACTAACTTCCTCTCACCTCTGCTAGACCGCCTCAGGAAAGCCCTCTGGTGGGCTGCCCTGGGCACATATATCCTTTTGCCATCACTGCGACGGTTTTTATTAATCTCTCTTGATATCGATGAGGGACTTCGATCTAGTTCCTTAGCTATGGCTCTTACTGATTGTTTTTGTAAAGAGCATTAGTTGCATCTTCTCTCGCTCCTCGATACTTAGTTGTTTATATTTTTTCATACACTTTGATTATATCTTATATTATACCAAAGTGTTGCACTTACTTATTGAACTTAGGGGCTAATCTGTACACACATATGGCAGTTTTTTGAAGAATAAAAAAAAGACCAGCT
>CAZUDJ010000127.1:0-1873 GCA_964618575.1 uncultured Gammaproteobacteria bacterium
TGCCTGTGTATGCTAATCACTATATGTTAGTAGAAGCAAAGAAATTAGCAATGCGCGAAGGCCTCCGAGAAGAACAAATATTTGTACTGGACAATGGCCATGTAATCGTGTTTAACAAAGGCAGTAAGCCAAAAATTCTTAAGGACAAGGTTAACACTGACTACGTTATGGTAGATGGTTTGGGCGTAGGCGATGTCTCAGAAATTGTTTTACGAGACCGTAGGATGATGGCTGATGACGGAATGATAGTCGCTATTGTAACTATAGATTCAAAGACTGGTGATATAATTGGTAACCCAGATTTAATATCACGCGGTTTTATTTATATGAAGGAAAATCGAGACCTAATAGAGAAGACACGTATGCGTGTAAAAAAGATTGTAAATAACAGACACTCTAAGACAATGGCTGATGATGACTTTATTAAAAACAAGATCAGGAATGACCTTGGTCAATTTCTCTTTAAGGCAACCAAGCGTCGCCCTATGGTTTTGCCAGTTATAATTAAGGTTTAAACTCAAGTAAAATAGGACAAAAACAAAATAAGCCTACTTGTTGACAAGTTGTTGATAAGTAGGCTTATTTGACTCTTGAC
This sequence comes from uncultured Gammaproteobacteria bacterium, assembly GCA_964618575.1. Classification (GTDB taxonomy): domain Bacteria; phylum Patescibacteriota; class Patescibacteriia; order Patescibacteriales; family UBA12465; genus UBA12465. The sequence goes on from CAZUDJ010000127.1 coordinate 596, forward strand.
AAGTATTTTTTTGTATGGTAAGCTTATTAGTTGTCAAAAAAAGGCCACTTCAAACGGGATAGGCACGACAAGCATGGGGATTTTTTTCTAGGAGTTTTCGGCAATAGCTAAAAATGACCTAGAAAAAATTTTCTTGCCTCCCCGTTTAAGGTGGTCTTTTTTATATTAAAAGGATCTATTTTTACCCACTATAATATTTAGCTTATTCTTGGCAACACTAACCGTGGTAGGAGTTTTAACCTCTATTACCCCGTCTACTAAAACATTGTGGTCACTGACAATCTCAAATTTATCTAGTCGTAGCAGGGTTTTATCCCTTTTCCTAGAACTAATGTAGACGTCTAGAAGACCATCATGAGGATTAGAATCTATAGTGTTGTCTGCATTGCTAAGTAAGTTTATAATTTTAATAAGACTCTTCTCTTGAGGCTCTAATGAGTAGTCACCTAAGTTTATAACAGTGTTTTTTCCTTGCACCTCAGCTTCATTTAAAAAATAATAATCACCAATTAAACCTAGGTCAATTTTTTTAATTCTTCTAGCTAGTAATATATTACAAGCTTCTTCCTCATTTTTAATACCAAAAGAATTGGCAATTGAATTGTCACTACCAATGGGAATAATTCCCAGTAAAGTATTTTTTTGAAAATCACTATAAATATCAGCCTCTATAATAGCACCGATTATTTTATTAACGGTTTGATTATTTCCAACAGCTACAATGGTTTTTGCACCAAGTCTAATTTCATTTTGTATGGCAGATTTAATGTTTTTTATACCACTTAATCTGATAATTTTTCCATTTAAAGCTAAATCGGTTAAGCGTATTTCCATACGATTTATAGCTTTGTTGTAGCGGCCTTTATTTAAATAGTCGTCATAAATGTAGACATACATAAAAATAATTTATTTATACGACTAATTATTTATCTTCGATGAGGGCTTTGGAATTAGCCTTTGGACTTTTTTTATCCTCGCCTGTATTGGCTAAAAGTTGACCATTTATAATAGCGCCTTTTTCCATAGAGATTTCTTTATAAAGAACGTCTCCAGAAATTTTTGCGGTACTACCAAGTGATAGGAAATTTTTGGCAATAACGCTGCCTTTTATTTCTCCATTTACCACTAGATCCTGAGCCTCAACACTGGCCACAACCTTAGCTTTTTCACCGATGAAAATATTAGCATTAGTTTTTAAGGAACCTTCTAGATTCCCCTCTATCACAATGTTTCCTTGACCATGAAAGTTGCCTTTAACCTTTATAGAGGCGCCTATAA
>CAZUDJ010000128.1:0-1807 GCA_964618575.1 uncultured Gammaproteobacteria bacterium
TTCATCTTGGTGGGCGTTTCTTATCCTCTTTATAATTTTTCTTATTGTACTTATATTTAAAGCTAAATTTGATAACAAAGAATATAAAGACATTAATAAGATACACTCAGAAAGAGATACTTTAAGTAGACTTAGAAGTCTAAAACCAAGTGAGTTTGAGCAATATATTTCTTACTTATTTAACCAATTAGGGTTTAGCACTGAAGTAGTTGGCAAATCTTACGATGGTGGAGTTGATGTTATTGCCACTAAAAATGGAATTAAGCATTATATTCAATGTAAAAAATATATTAATTCTCAAGTAAGTGTTAGCGATGTTCGCGATTTCTATGGAGCCTTAACGGATCATTTAGCTAATGGAAAAGGATATTTCATTACGACTAATAAATTTACATTAGAAGCAGAAAAATTTGCTGAGAATAAGCCAATTGAATTAATAGATGGTTATGGTTTACTCAAATACATTCAATTAGCAAAATTAGACAATAAAGCTTATTTCAATAAAGAAGAAGAAAAATGCCCTCAATGTAGTGGCAAACTAATAGAAAGACACGGTAAATATGGAAGATTTATAGGATGCTCTAACTATCCAAATTGTAAATTTACTAAAAAATAAAATTATTAAAACTCATTTTTTAAATAGATAATCTCAAAGTTTCTATAAATCACCCCTAAAAGTCCAGTAAAACTGGGCTTTTTTTGTGTTTCTATAATCTTTACCCGTAAGTTTTGTAAACCCTCTTTATATAAACTGCTCTTAGATACTGTCAACTAAAGGTCGAGGGCAGAATTATATAAGAAATCATTATCACAATTAAATCTATGTATTACATTAAAGGAAAAATTAAAGACGATAAGTTAACCGATTTTATGAGAAAAGACGGTACACCTGGGCAAAAAAGAACATTATATATTGAGCCCACTGGCAGTATTTACCCGGTGGCTGTTAATGTCCCTTTAACTGAAGCTTATGGCAAAATCGGAGACAACATTGATCTGAAAGTTAAGATCTATCCCTTTTCTTTTGACAACAAACAAAGGCAACGCGCCTTTATGTCAATTTATGTGCCTGAGAAGGCAGATAATGATAGTAAATAATATTCTTTGTAGTAAATAAAGATGATTAGTAATATATGAACCAAATTGGCACAATTTATCAGACAGGCTATCAAGACTTAAGCAGTGGTCAGTATTTAGTAGAGTATTACTCTCCTTTTCTAGAAGCCTTAAGTTATGTCTTAATCCTTTCTCTTTCTCTGTTTGCTTTTTGGTTTTTCTTTAGGATATGGAAATAGTTTTGTCTTTTCTAAAACCGGCTCTTTGGCTCATCCCTATTATCTTCTTCCTTCATTTACTTAAAGAAGAACTTCTTTAAATAAATATATGAGCTTTGAGAACTTTATTGAACAATTAACTTCTGGATTCTGGATCGCCTCTATTATTGGTCTTACCTTAGGACTCTTAACTCATTATTTCTTTAAAGGTAAATAGTACACATATGGATGCAACTTCAACCGCCACTATTATCACTTCCGTAGTTTCTGACATTGGTGATGTATTGGTCGCTGTCTTACCAGTTATTCTTGGTCTAGTCGCAGTCTTAATCGGATTATTCTTTGGCTGGAGACTAATTAAGAAAAACATCGGTAGAGCAAAAGGCTAGTCTTAGCCTGAAGTAAATGTTATAGGGGGAATATTTCCCCCTATAACTTCCCCTTATTAACCATCATATATGAAAGATAAAAAAAGAAAGAATGGAAGGTACCCATTTCATTAGACACTATTCTTGCAAGATTCCTGATAAAGC
>CAZUDJ010000129.1:0-1779 GCA_964618575.1 uncultured Gammaproteobacteria bacterium
TAAATATACTTTTAGTTTTAGTAATAGCTTCAGGTATAAATTTACTTCTGAGTCAAAAATAGTTTTAAAAATCTGAAAAAGAACCTAAGATAGTTTATATGTTTCGAAAAATTTTTAGCAAATCAATAGATAGTATTACCACAGCCGCTATACTAGTGGCTATGTCTTCACTGGCCTCAAGAGTTTTGGGTGTTTTTAGAGATAGAATTTTAGCAGGTAAGTTTAGCGCTGGAGCGGTGCTAGATACTTATTTCGCCGCTTTTAGAATACCAGATTTAATTTTTAATCTCCTTGTTTTAGGAGCCCTTTCAGCAGGCTTTATTCCTATTTTTACGCAGTTGATTAAGAAGAAGAATGTCGACAGTGGCGATGATGGCAGTAGTAATAAGGAGGCTTGGCTACTGGTTAATAATGTTTTAAACTTTTTATTAATAAGTTTGGCAGTCTTATCTATTTTAGGTGTTATTTTTGCCCCTGGACTAACCAATCTGATTGCTCCTGGCTTTAGTGCCGCGCAAAAACTTGATACTATTAAGCTTACTAGAATAATGTTTCTTTCTCCTATATTTTTAGGTTTGTCAGGAATTATGGGTGGAGTCTTGCAGTCCTTTAAGCGCTTTTTAATATATTCACTAGCTCCTATATTTTACAACCTAGGTATTATAATCGGGGCAATTTGGTTTGTGAGGTGGTGGGGGATTGCGGGTTTAGCCTGGGGTGTTGTTTTAGGGGCTTTTATGCACTTTTTAATTCAAGTGCCTAGTGTAATGAATCTAGGCTTTCGGTATAGTACCTTTATTTCTTGGCGTGACAAGAGTTTGAGAAAGTTAGCAAAAATGATGATACCGCGCACTATGAGCTTAGCTATTTCTCAGATAAATTTAGTGGTTATAACTATTATTGCCTCAGGTTTAAGTGAAGGATCTCTTACTGCTTTTACTTTTGCTAATAATTTACAAGCTTTTCCAGTGGGAATTTTTGGTATATCTTTTGCCATTGCTGCTTTTCCCGTTCTCTCTGAACAGGCCCATGATTATAAAAAGTTAGCCGCTCATTTTTCCCAAACTGTAAGGCAGATTTTATTTTTTGTTATTCCCTCAACTATTTTAATTATCGCTCTTCGTGCCCAAATAATTAGGGTAGTTTATGGAACCGGAAACTTTGATTGGCGCTCGACTATTATGACTATGGATGCGCTAGGGTTTTTTGCGATAAGTCTTTTTGCCCAAGCTATTATTCCTCTACTTACAAGAGTTTATTATGCAAAGCATAACTCTAAGACTCCTTTTTACTTTGGTTTAATTTCTATTGTTTTAAATATAGTGTTCTCTGTTTATCTAGGCAGATCCTTGGGGGTGGCGGGCTTAGCGCTAGCTTTTTCTATTGCTAGTATAGTGAATTTATTATTGCTTTGGTCTTGGCTTTATGTTAAAGTAGGGCCTCTGGACTTAGCGCGCATTGTTAAGTCTAGCTTAAAATTTATTTTTGCGGCTGTAGCAGCTGGGCTAAGTGTTCAAATTATGAAATCACTGGTTTGGCCTTTTATCGATATGACTAGGTTTAGTGGTGTGTTTATTCAGCTTAGCAGCTCTTTTGTAACTGGTCTTTTGGTTTACGCCCTTTTTTGTTATCTTTTAGATAGCGAAGAGTATAAACATTTCGTGGCCTCGCTTAAGAAAAAACTTACCTTTAAGAAGGTTTCAACTGGAGACCAGGGCGAGGCTAGAATTTAATTATAATTTTTTATGTCAAATATTAATAAAATTAGAAATTTTTCCA
>CAZUDJ010000130.1:0-1765 GCA_964618575.1 uncultured Gammaproteobacteria bacterium
TTGTTTATAAAAAACTTATCAAAATAATAAGGTGGAGTGCTTTTGTCATAAGTCTGTAGCCAAAAAAGATAATTGTCAGTAGCTCCGGTAATAGTTTTCCCGTTCATTAGCCCATCTATCGCCAATACTTTGTTGGTAAAGAAGAAAGAAAAAATAAAAAATACAAACAGTAATATAAAATAACTGCTTTTAAAATATTGACTAAAGATAGAAAAGCTTTTTCTTTTATTTTGCATCTAAAATTTATACTTCTCTTTTATAAGTACATTATACAATTTAATATAAGATATGTAAAATAAAACATTGACATATTTAAGTCCTAGGAAAAGAAAGTTTTAGTTTTAAATTAAAGACTTATTTTCTGTATAAATTATATGTTTTGAAAAGACACTATGGGCCAAAATCATTTAACTAAAATAAATATCTATAAGGCATACACTCAAGCTAGGCGTCATAAAAAATATAAAGTAAATACCTTGCAGTTTAGCTCTCAAGCTGAGGGTAATTGTTTCAAGTTAGCTAAGGCAATTATCAATAGAATCTATGCTATAAAACCTAGTTTATGTTTCCTGGCTTTTTCTCCGGTTAAACGAGAAATATTTGCCGGTGATTTTTCAGACAGAATAGTACATCACTATCTTTTTTCAAAGCTCAATAAACATTATGACAAACTGCTAATAGATGACTGCTACAGCTGTCGCAAAAACAAAGGTACAGACTACGGCATAGCACGAGTAGCTAAATTCCTTAGACAAGTTTCAGACAACTATCAAAATAAAGCCTATGTTATGAAACTAGATATATCAGGCTATTTTATGAACATAGATCAAGAAAAACTCTACACTCTTAATAAAAAACTAATCTCAAGGCTCTACGAAACAGACCCAGCAAGCAAGAATGAACTACTCTATTTGCTAAAGAAAGTAATCTTTAATGATCCTACTAAAAATTGTCGTCTTAAGGGCAATAAGTCTGACTGGAAAGGGCTAGCAAAAAACAAAAGTCTATTTTTCGCTCTTCCGGGAAAAGGGCTACCTATAGGTAATCTAACTTCCCAGCTATTTGGCAATATTTATTTAAATGATTTTGATCACTTTGTAAAAGAAAAACTAAGCTGTCGTTACTATGGCAGATATGTAGATGATATGGTATTTTTACACCACGACAAAGACTATCTTAAAAGTCTCATACCAAAAATAAATAATTATCTAAAAGATAATCTAGGCCTAAGTCTTCACCCTAAAAAAATATATATACAAAATATAGACAAAGGAGTTCCTTTTTTAGGAATGATGATAAAGCCATATCGCATCTACCCTGGGAAAAGAATAAGAAAAAACTTCTACACCTGCCTGCGTGACGCTGCAAATGCTAAGTCAGGAATAGATAATATTAACTCCTATTTAGGTATGATAAAAAACTATAATAGCTACAGGCTAAGAAAAAGGTACCTAGAAAGTGAGATTGGTCAAAAGGCTCTTATAGCTTTAAAAGCTAGAGTAAATAAAGACTACACTAAAATTAGACCTGATTTCTAAATTCTACTTTACTCGTTTATTAAAAAAACTAGCTCCTGCATAGAGCTAGTCTTTAGGTCCACTAAATTATACATAGTGGATTTTTTACTTCATAAACAGTGCTAGGGAGGCAACGCACAGAAAAACCGTTCCCCTTATTGTTCGCATTGCGGTTGACAGTGGCGTAGTTACGGTTGAAGTTCCGTCTCCAAGCGTTAGAGGCGCTAGAGGGGGACGAGGACCAAAGG
>CAZUDJ010000131.1:0-1763 GCA_964618575.1 uncultured Gammaproteobacteria bacterium
TACCGAACAAAAGAGTGAAGGAAAGATTAATGATGTATGGAGTTTTAGAAACTAACATTTTTATAACAGGCTTTCCTTTACCTCTAGAAAATATAGGAGAAAAACAAGAGATAGTGAAAGCTGACTTAAGTCGTAGGATAGTTGCCTTAGACCCTAGTGGGGTATATCGTAAAAAGGAAAAAGCTTTACTTAAAAGCATAATTCCTGCTGTAATAGATAAAGAAAGAAAGAGCCCCCTTGTTATTACCTTTGCCGTTGGTGGCGCTGGTGCTCAAAAGGAGATAGGAGCTTTAATAATAGAAAAATTAAGTAAGCATATAAAAAAAGGCAGTATTGTTGTTAATTTAGTGGCGGGAGTGCGGCCAGAGGTACGAGAATACTTTGAGGCAGAGTCTAAAAGAAATGATCTTATTTTAGACAAGGAGGTTAATATTATTTTTAATAAAGACAAGGTCGAGTACTTTAGATTGTTTAGTAAAGTTTTAAAAACTACTGACATTCTTTGGACTAAACCTTCAGAGTTGTCATTTTATAGCGGTCTAGGGCTACCTATTATGATGTCTGAAACAGTGGGCTCTCAAGAAGACTTTAATAAAGAGTGGCTTCTTTCTATAGGGGCAGGCATTTCCAGTCGTGATCCTAAATTTGTAGACCAGTGGTTACCAGAAATGCTAGACTCCGGTAGATTGGCCCGAGCAGCAATGGATGCTTATTTAAATGCAGAGAATAAAGGGGTCTATAACATAGAGAAGGTATTAAAAATTAAGAAATAGTTTATGAATTGGCTCTTTATTGCCCTAACAGCTTACTTGTTTTTAGCTGTGGCTAATTTATTAGATAAGTTTTTAGTCGATAATGTTTTAAAAAGTAGTAAGGCCTATGCCTTTGTTGCTTGTATTTTAGGACTATTAGTACTTATTGCAGCGCCTTGGTTTATGAAGTGGCCAGGATTTTACTGGTTCTTTATAAATATCTTTACGGGCTCTTTATTTGCTCTTGCTTTATGGTCTCTTTATGAGGCCTTAAAAAGAGGCGAGGCCGCTAAAACATTAGTATTTATTGGTGGACTTACACCCGTTTTTTCTATCATCTTGTCTATAATTTTTTTCAAAGAAAGTTATAGTTTTAATCAATGGATGGGAATGTTATTTCTTTTATTAGGCGCTTTATTTATAGCATTTATTCCTGAGTACCGATCTTTTAGTGTTCGTTTTTTGAGGAAACTAGGCTTAAAGAAAAAAGTAGATAAAAGTGTTTTTCTTATAGCGCTTACCTCTGCTTTATTTTATTCTTTATATTATATAGCCAGTAAGTACAGTTATAATAATCAGGAATTTCTTAGTGCTTTCATGTGGAACCGCCTAGGAGCAGGCTTGTTTGTTTTAGTATTTCTAATAAGAAAAAAAGATCGTCAAGCGATTTATGATATATTTAAGAAAAAAACACCAACTAAAAGCAAGGGTCTAGTTGTCTTTAATCAGGCCCTAGGCTCTAGTGGTTTTATTTTGCAAAACTACGCGATATCTTTAGGTCCAGTTGCTATAATTAATGCTCTACAAGGATTTCAGTATGCTTTCTTGTTAGTTTTAAGTACCGTTCTAGCTCTTATTTTACCAAAGATTTTTAAAGAAAAGTTGTCAGGTCCTATAATGCTAAAGAAGGCTGCCGCAGTCGTTTTGATTGCAATCGGGCTTGTATTTATTGCTATATAAAGATATGGATTTTAAAAAAATTAAAAATAATTTATTTCCTAAAAAAAATAA
>CAZUDJ010000132.1:0-1758 GCA_964618575.1 uncultured Gammaproteobacteria bacterium
CTCGCTTGCCTTTGATATGGATGAGGCTGGTCAAAATGCAGCTGATAGAGGGGTAAGGGAGGTACTAGCTCAAGGTTTAAATGTAAAGATCATCACTTTGCCCGGGGGAAAAGATCCTGATGAAGCCCTAAGAACTGATCTGGAGGGGGTAAAAAAAGCAATTACAGAAGCCGAACCCATGCTAGACTATTATTTTAAAAAAGTCTCCAAAGACTTAGATCTTAGTATTTTAGATAATAAAATAGATGTGCGTGATAAGATGTTTGCGCGCATTTCTTTGATAAGTAATAAATCTAATCAGGGCTACTGGCTAAAAAAAATAAGTGAAGAACTAGATTTTTCTGAGAATGATATCAGGGAGGAGTTTGTAAAGTATTTAAATAATAAGAGTGAGAACAAGTATAGGCCAAGGGAGGAGAATGAGAATTCACCTGAACTGCCAAAAAAGAGAATACTTAGCAAAGAAGAGCTTCTAAGTGAACTATTTTTAGCTCTAGTTTTAAAATTTCCCAGTCTCTACAGCTACGCGGTTTCAAATTTAGAGCCTAGTTATTTGGCGCTAGACTTAAATGCTGAGTTTTACAAGCACTTGATAATCTATTACAATAAGGCCGGATCATTTGACTACGAAGATTTCCATAAAAGCTTAGGAAATAATAATGATTTTAGTAATTTACTTGATAAACTTAGCCTCTTAGGGGAAAAAGAATTCTATGCTCATGAGGAAAGTGAAGCCAGAAAAGAGTTGATACAGTTGATGCTAGAGCTTAAAAGAAATGCTGTTAAAAAACAAATAAAATATTTAGAAAAAGAATTAATAGTTTTAGAGAAGTCAGGGAGCACGGATAAGGAGAAAATGGAAAATATCATGCAAGACCTAAAGAGTGCTACCGATGAGTTAAAAAAACTAAATTAAAACATTATGGCAAAGAAGATTTCAAAAAATAAAATAGTTAAAAAAGCAGAGCCTAAAAAGCCGACTAAGGCAAAAAAGGTACTTAATGCTACTAAAAAAACTCCTACTAAAAAGAAACCTGCAGCAAAGACGAAGCCTAAAGCTGTAAAAAAGAAGACAACAAGTAAACCTAAAGTGGCCACTAAGACTACTAAGCCTAAGGTGACAAAAAAGAAGGCAACAACAAAGGCTAAATCAGCTCCAAAGACAGCTACAGCCAAGACTACTAAGAAGAAGGCTTCTACTACTAAGGCTAAAAAAGTGAGCAGCACTACTAAGAAAGCCACTGCTAAAAAGAAAACTAGCGTTAAGAAAAAGTCAAATAAACCAGTAGTTTTCCCTAGTGAAGAAAAGTTAAAGCAGCTTATCACCAAAGGCAGACTAAGAACCTTTGTTACCGAAACTGAGCTATTATACCTTTTCCCTGAAGTGGAGGAGTATATCTTAGAGTATGAAATGTTTCTTGGTGATCTGCAAAAAAATAGTATTAGAGTAGTTGAGGATTCCGGCCGTCTTTTAGATCCAGTATCAAAGGAAGATGAGGAAGCAGCTGAGAAAAGAAAGTCTCAAGTTGACCTATCTAAACTAAGTGCAGACTCTATCCAAATGTACTTAAAGGAGATTGGTAAGGTACCACTACTTAGTGCTGAGGAGGAGGTAGAGCTAGCTAAACGTAAAGATAGGGGTGATAGGGAAGCAGAGAAGCAAATTATTGAAGCTAATCTTAGATTAGTTGTCTCTATTGCTAAAAAATTTGCTGGCGCTAAAGGCATGACCTTACTGGATTTAATTCAAGAAGGAAA
>CAZUDJ010000133.1:0-1750 GCA_964618575.1 uncultured Gammaproteobacteria bacterium
TTTTTTAAAAAAGGTTTTCTTAGCTAAGTAGCCAGAAACCTTATTACTTTTCCCTTATTATGTAACTATCTAAACAATATAACTTTAGACCAGAGCATCCTTATTTCTTCTTTTTAATTAATTTATTTAATTCTTGTCTAAATTCTTGAGCATCTTTAAATGACTCATAGACTGAGGCATAGCGTATATAGGCAACTGTATCTAATTTTTTAAGATTCTTCATCACTATTTTGCCAATTTCACAAGAACTAATTTCAGGCTTTTTAAGTCTTTGCAGATCTCTTTCAATAGCATGAATTAAACGTCTAAACCTATCCTCTGTAATTGGTCTTTTTTCACATGATTTTTTTAAACCACTTACTAATTTCTCTCGACTATAGGTTTCCCTTCTGCTATCTCGCTTTACTATCATAAGACCTAAGATTTCCATTTCTTCATAGGTAGAAAAACGAAAAGAGCACTTTAGGCACTCTCGTCTACGCCTAATTGAAAGACCATCGCTTGCAACGCGAGAGTCAATCACCTTAGTATCGGCATGATAACAAATTGGACATTTCATAGATAATTATTATAAATACCACATTTAGTGGCTAATCTTAGAGATAGCCCACTAAATAGTGATTGTCCTTTTAGTTTAGCAGACTTATATTTCAGGGTCAATTAAGCCAAAACTGCAGGTGTCTCCTGGCCCGCCCTTCCTATTTAAGATTAGATCTTTATTTTCTAATTTTCGTAAAACAAAACTACAGCAAAATTACTGTAGTTTAGAATTGAGATATTTTAGACCTAGAGCTTTAACCCATTTGTTTCCTTAAAAAAGTTGGAATACTTAAATCATCATCATCGTCCTCATCATCTTTTTCTACCTTATTTACTTTTTTATTATCAGGAGCGGGTTTGTTAGGAATATTTTTAAAGACTGAAGAGAATTTAGTTTTACCTTTATCCTCTTTTACTGTTACCCCTGCTTGACTTTCCTTTTCACTGATAAAAGTATTAGGGGTGTAGCTAGGTACAGCAGAGTCACTTTTCTTCTTTTGGTTTTGTAAACCATCAAAACCGGTAGCAACAACAGTAATCTTTATTTGATCTTTTAGCTTCTCATCAATTACAGCACCAAATATAATCTTAGCTTCTTCATCAGCGGCGGCGGTAATAATTTTAGCTGCTTCATTTACCTCAGACATACTAAGCTCAGGACCACCAGTTACAGTAAAGACTATACCTCTGGCACCATCTATAGACATATCGAGTAAATTAGAGTTAATTGCTTGCTTAGCAGCCTCTATTGCCTTATTCTCACCACTAGCAGTTCCTATACCCATAAGAGCTGAGCCAGCACTAGACATTACTGTTTTTACATCAGCAAAGTCAGCGTTGATAATACCAGGTACAGTAATAATCTCCGCTATTCCTTGTACACCTTGGCGCAAAACATCGTCGGCAATTTTAAAGGAATCAAGTAGAGATGTTTTCTTATCTATTACTTGTAGGAGTTTATCGTTTGAAATAGTGATAATCGCATCCACCTTATCTGCTAACTCAGCGTGCCCACGGTCGGCAATATTTTTTCTTTGCCCACCCTCAAAAACAAAAGGCTTGGTAACAACAGCCACGGTAAGAGCGCCTAAGTCTTTAGCAATTTGAGCAACCACTGGCGAAGCTCCTGTGCCGGTGCCACCGCCCATACCACAGGTTACAAAAACCATATCGCAGTCTTTTAAGACTTCTTTTATTTCATTTTCTGATT
>CAZUDJ010000134.1:0-1737 GCA_964618575.1 uncultured Gammaproteobacteria bacterium
ATAGCGTATCCGAGATAAGAAAGTGCCAAAACCAGCTATAGTCACTTCGCGGTCTGCTTTAAGTTCAGAAATAACAGTATTGGTAAAAGTATCGATCATTTTTTCGACCTGCTTTTTACTCAAACCCTCAACTTCATTATATATTTTGTCGATGAGTTGTGCTTTGTTCATATTTCACATTTTAACTTGTTTTCTTTTATTTGACAAGTCTTATAAATTAACGAGCATATTCGGTTACTCGCATTTCACGAATTACATTTACTTTTATCTCTCCTGGGTATTTTAACTCGTTTTCTATCTTTTTAGCAATCTCTCTTGCTAAATTATGAGCCTCTAAGTCGCCAATCTTTTCTGGCTCTACAAAAACCCTAACTTCACGCCCCGCTTGAATAGCATAGGCTTTTTCAATGCCTGAGAAACTAAGAGCAATTTTTTCTAATTCTTCTAATCTTTGAATATAGTTTTCAAAGCTATCACGTCTTGCCCCTGGTCTAGCTGAAGAAATCGCATCAGCTACTTTAACTATAACAGAGACAAGTGAAGATGGGTGATCGTCGTGATGACTCTCAATGGGGGCAATAATTTCTGGTGGTAAATTGAATTTCTTAGCTATATCGCGACCAATCTCAGTATGATTACCAGATACTTCATGGTCAACGGCTTTACCAATATCATGTAGTAGCCCTCCTTTTTTAGCAAGAGTAACATTAGCGCCTAATTGTTCGGCTAACATGGCTGCTAAATGCGCCACCTCCACTGAGTGTCTTAGGGTGTTTTGGCCATAGCTAGTTCTGTATTTCAAACGACCTAGTATTTGCACTAACTTAGGATCAAAGCCGGTAACACCTACTTCATACATAGCCTCTTCGCCCGCTTTTTTTATATCTATAGAGATATCTTTTTTAGCGCTTAAAACTGCATCCTCAATTTTAGTAGGATGAATACGACCATCTTTAATTAAATAGTCTAAAGTTTTTTTAGCAATATGACGACGGATAAGGGAGAAGCCAGAGATAGTAATAGCATTAGGGGTGTCGTCTACAATGATTTCTACACCTGTCATATTTTCTATCGCTTTAATGTTTCTACCCTCTCTTCCAATTATACGGCCCTTCATTTCATCATTTGGTAGATCAACAATAGTGGTGCTTAAATCAACTGTATAATCAGAGACCATTCTTTGCATTGCGGTAGCTAGAAAATCACGAGCCTTCTCTTCTATAGTGTCTTGATTTTCATTTTCTAGTTTACGCATTCTAACTAAAAGATCTTCCGCCGACTTTTCTTCCTCTCTTTTTAAGAGAACCTCTTTTGCCTCCTCTTGGGTCATCTTAGAGATATCTTCTAACTTAGCGGTTTGTGCCTCTTCAATTGCTTTTATTTTTTCTTTAATCTCTTGAACCTCTGTTACCTTATCATACAATTTTTGTTGCTTATCTTGAAGTTCAATTAACTTATGAGAGAAAGTGCTTTCTCTATCTTCTAAACGTTTTTGTAATTGATTGATCTCAGCTCTACGACTCGCCTCTTCTTTTTTAGACTCACTGATAATGCCTATAGCCTTATCTTGAGCTTGAAGTAATAACTCTTTTTCTTTTGACTTAGCGTCACTTAAAATTTTCTCAGCTTTTTCTTTAGCAGTATTTATTTTACCCTCTGTAGTTTTCTTATAAGCAATATAACCAATAAAAAAACCGCCCAGAGCAACAACTAAATACAAGACATAGTTTATAATTT
>CAZUDJ010000135.1:0-1722 GCA_964618575.1 uncultured Gammaproteobacteria bacterium
TGTATACAATTATTATATTTGTCCTCGTCTTATCCCTTTTAGTTTTTGTTCATGAACTAGGACATTTCTATACCGCTCGCCGCTTAGGGGTTAGGGCAGATGAATTTGGTTTTGGCTTTCCCCCTAGAGCGATAGGTTATTACAAAAATAAATTTGGTAAATGGAAAAAAGTTGTCGGCAAAGCTAGCTTTGCTATGCTTGAGGAAAGCGAAGACGAAGATAAGATTCCGGCTCCTGGTGCGACAATTTATTCTATTAACTGGGTACCTTTAGGTGGTTTTGTAAAGATTAAGGGTGAAAATGGTGGTGACACAAAAGATGAAGATAGCTTTGCTGCTAAGTCAGTTGGCAGAAGAGCTTTAATTCTTTCTGCTGGCGTTATTATGAATGTGATTTTAGCTTGGTTCTTATTTTCTATCGGCTATATGATAGGTCTTCCTCAGGCAACAGGTGATCTAGCTCCGGGCGCTCGGGTAAGTGAAGCGAGGGTGGCAATAGTAGAAGTTCTTAAAGATTCTCCAGCAGATCAAGCTGGAATTTTAGAGGGTGATTTTATAGTTCGAGTAAATGGTCAAGAAGTGGCCCTTGAAAGTGATGTCCAGCGACTAGTAAAAAGTGAAGGAGGCAAAGAAATAGAGATACTTCTTAGCAGTGATGGTGAGGACAAAACACTTACTGTAAGACCAGAGGACAATGAAGCGGGTGACGGCATAATAGGCGTTGCTCTTATGGCCGCTGGCACTGTACGCTACCCCATATTTACTTCTATAGTTGAAGGAGCTAAGCTCACCGGCTGGATGCTAAAGGAAATATTTTCGGCCTTTGGCTCCCTTATAGGTGGTTTATTTACTGGCGCTAAAATGGAAGCAGCCTTTGCCGGACCAGTGGGGATTGCTAATATTACCGGCCAAGCGGCTCGGCTCGGCTTCGTTTACTTACTTCAATTTACCGCCTTACTCTCTCTTAATCTGGCGGTAATAAATATACTGCCTTTCCCAGCGCTTGATGGTGGCCGTATTTTATTTCTTTTCATAGAGAAGTTAAAAGGCAAACCAGTTTCACCTGAAGTAGAGGCAGTGTTTCACAATATTGGCTTTATGCTCTTAATGGCTCTTGTTATTTGGATTACCTATAAAGATATTGTGAAGCTATTTTAATAAGTAATTTTTTTAAGAGAAGTCGATAATAAAAAATCATTATAAATATTTATAATGATTTTTTGTTATTTAAAAGATGAAAACACAGCTCCATTTAATAGTCTATTTAGTAAAAAAATATAAAATAAGCTGGCTTTTATTCTAGCTCTAAATGTGCTATAGTAAGTATGTAATAAACTAATATTAATTTTATGCGCATTAACATTAAAGCAACTAATTTAGAGCTAACTGACGCCCTTCGCGATTATATTAATACTAAAATGGAGATGTTAGATAAGTATCTAGGAAATACTGTTACTGTAACTCACTTTGATTTTGAAATAGAAAAAACTATTGGTAATCAGAACAAAGGTCAGATATTTAGAGCAGAGGCAAATTTAGCTGTACCAGGAGGCATGCTTAGGGTAGAGAAGACAACCCGTGATATGTATAAAGCAATAGATAAGGTAAAAGATCATCTAGTTATAGTTATTAAAAGACATAAAGAAAAGGCTGAAGATAAAAGACGGGGAAGAATTATTTAAATAAAAAAATATATCCAAATTTGTCAAAAAAAAGACCCCTA
>CAZUDJ010000136.1:0-1720 GCA_964618575.1 uncultured Gammaproteobacteria bacterium
AAAATAGATATATAAATTTATGGCTAAACAAGAAAAAGCAAAAAAAACAATAGATACTAGATCTAAGGATGTAGAAAAAAGACATGAAGCCGCTCTAGGTGCAATTGAGCAAATCAAAAGCAAATTTGGTGAAGGCGCTATCATGATGTTTGGTGATGCTCGCAAAACGAATGTAGACGCAGTTTCAACTGGCTGTCTTTCTTTAGATAATGCACTGGGAATTGGTGGTGTGCCTCGTGGTCGAGTAGTGGAAATTTTTGGTCCAGAGTCATCTGGAAAAACTACTCTAGCGCAGCACATTGTTGCTGAGGTACAAAAACTAGGGGGCATTGCAGCTTTCGTCGATGCAGAGCACGCACTGGACCCAGATTATGCGGCTAAAATTGGTGTAAATACTAAGGAGATGTTACTTTCTCAGCCCGATAGCGGTGAGCAAGCCCTTGATATCGTAGAAACATTGGTTCGCTCAAATGCAGTTGATGTAATTGTGGTAGATAGTGTCGCGGCTTTAGTTCCGCAAAAAGAAATAGAAGGAGAGATGGGAGATTCTCATATGGGTCTTCAAGCTAGACTTATGAGTCAGGCACTACGAAAGCTAACCGCAATTATAGCTCGCACCAAGACAGTAGTTATCTTTATTAACCAGATTAGAAATAAGATAGGAGTATTTTTTGGTAGCCCGGAGACAACCACTGGTGGGAATGCTTTAAAATTCTATTCCTCAGTCAGAATAGAGGTAAGAAGAGCAGCTCAGATAAAACAAGGAGACAAGATTATTGGAAATCGCGTTAAGGCTAAGATAGTTAAAAATAAAGTAGCCGCCCCTTTCCGGGTTTGTGAGTTTGACATTATGTACAATGAAGGTATCTCTGTTGCTGGTGATTTAGTAGACCTTGGTGTTGAGCATGATGTTCTTAAGAAAAGCGGAAACTCCTATTCATTTGGAGATAATAAATTAGGATTAGGTCGTGAAACAGCTAAGAAGACTTTAAAGAATGATAAGAAAATGTTAGCTGAACTAAGAAAAGCTATTGTCGATAAGATAAAAGCAGATGAAGACAGCGAGGCTTTAAAAGAGGAGAAGGCTAAAAAAACAAGTAAGTAGAATAAGTAAGTAAAATAAATTCAAATAAAAAAAAGAGATAAGTCACTTATCTCTTTTTTGTATTTAGTTCTTTCTTATTAGGAGGACCGTAAATTTACTGTCTAATTGCGGCCTGGATGTTTCGATTAACCGTTTCTGGATCAGGGCGACCATCTATGCTTATGAGGCGCCCTAGGTCTTGGTAGTAGCTGATAAGAGGTTTGGTTTGCTCTTGGTATATACTTAGTCTAGCGCTTACTACCCTTAGTTGATCATCGCTACGATTAGAGTATTTAGCCCGAGACATAATGCGATCTATGGCTATACTTTCTTCAAGATCTAAATTTATCACCTTTGCTGGTTTTAGATTATTGTCTAAAAAAAGCTTATCTAGTGACTTAGCTTGAGCTATAGTTCGAGGATACCCATCTAGTATCAGGCCATCTGTTGCGAGATGTTTTCTTATCTCAGGCGACATTAGTTTCATAATTATATCATCGGGCACTAAGTGCCCTTTGTCTAGGTAGCTACTTATTTCCCCCCCTTGATCTTCACTTAAAGCTGCTTCTCTTAATAATTGACCACTGGAAATGTGGCTAAGATTATAATCGCGTGCAAGTAGTTGCGCTTGAGTTC
>CAZUDJ010000137.1:0-1676 GCA_964618575.1 uncultured Gammaproteobacteria bacterium
TTAGCTCCTTTACTTGCGGCAATAAGATAGTGTCATTGGTTTTAGCGGCCACATAGTTTGTAAAATCATTGTAATAATTTCCGCCAGTAACTAGGGCAACGGTTAACGTAAATAAGGCCAAGATGCCCAAGACCCAGCCTGTGCGAGCCTTAAGTGATAGTTTAGAAAATTTGTTTAAAACTGCCATACTGATATTATAGCTTAAATAATAAGACCGATTAAAATCGGTATTTAAAATGAATTCTTAACTCGACTTCATCTTAAGATATATCCTAATAAAAATCAAGACCAATTTATCATTGAGCTTAAAAAAGTCTTTTAAATGACCTTCTTTTAACTTTACAAAAAGCAAGATTTCACCTATAATAGAAGCTAAGAATATTTAAATAATAAAGATTTTAATAATAAATTTATGCCTTTAATTCCAACCGTTATTGAAAAAGAAGGAAATATAGAAAGAGCCTATGATATCTACTCTCGTCTTCTTAAAGATAGGATAATTTTCTTAGGAGAAGCGATAGACAATCATATGGCAAATATCATCATTGCCCAGTTTCTATTCCTTGATGCTGAGGATAAAGATAAAGAGATTAAGCTTTATATCAACTCTCCAGGGGGCTCAGTTAGCGCTGGCTTAGCAATTTATGACACCATGCAATATATTAAATCAGATGTTTCTACTATCTGTGTTGGACTAGCAGCTTCTATGGCCTCAGTCTTATTAGCTTCAGGAACACCAGGTAAGCGCTTTGCTCTACCTAACAGTGAAGTCATGATCCACCAGGTTATGGGTGGGGCTGAAGGACAAGCTTCCGATATTAAAATTCGAGCTGAGCATATCTTAAAAATCAAAGAGAAGATGAATAAGATATTAGCCAAACACACTAAACAAAAAGAAGCGACTATAGAAAAAGATAGTGATAGAGACTATTTTATGAGCGCTGATGAAGCTCTTAAATACGGCATTATTGATAAGGTGATTAAGAAGTAAACAATTAAAAACAAGCCTAATAAAAAAAGACAGCCTTAGGGCTGTTTTTTTATTTAAATATACTTTTAAATATTGTTATAAAATACAAGGAATTAGTCTCCACTTATAAGCAAAGAATTTATAATCATTTTGAAAATATTTGGATAAGATACCTGCCCGGTAATAACTGGTTCATATGAAATAGCATATATGTGTGACTTGTTTGCATCGGTAAGATAGAAATAACGCCCATCTTCACTCATAAGACCTTCCCAGCTAGCAGTTTTTTGTACTCTGCTGGAATCAAGCACTCCTGGCAAAACATTCTCGGCATACCACGCTAAAATATTTTGCATCCTTACATTAGCTTGTACAGTAACTTGGATAATAGAAGAGTCGTCTGCGCTAATAATAACCGTATAATCATTATTAGTAGTGCTTATGTTCCAGGCTAGAGGGTAAAGTATAGAATAATTTGCCACTGGACTGTTGTATGTAGCTAGAGCTGGATTGTCTTTTAACTCACCTGGACCAGCTGGATTGTAGCCATTTTCTAGCTCTACCATATCAGAGTGGCCGTCTCCGTCTGTGTCTACACTATTTATATCGGTACCTAAAATAAGCTCCTCTTGATCATATAATCCGTCTCCATCAGTATCTATGAGTGTAAAGGGAGCGATGACTTCCGCCTCATCTTCAGGAATAA
>CAZUDJ010000138.1:0-1672 GCA_964618575.1 uncultured Gammaproteobacteria bacterium
TAAGGAGCTATGCGAAAATTATACTGGCCAAAATCATTGTATTTAAGTAAAATAAGGCTAATAGGCTTAGGGCTTATTCTTATTATTTGTCTAATTTTTCTCTATCTTAAAATAGTGCCCGGTGGCCATATTACTTACCAAAAAGACTATAGCAGGAGATTAAATTTTGGACAGGGGTTTATTTATAATTTCACACCCCAAGAAAGAGTAGAGATAGAAAAAGGGAGTTTGCCAAAAATAAAAGGAGACCCGATATACTTTTCTGTTTTTACGCCACGCACTTTTAATAAGGCAAATTTAAGCATCTCTTATTACCGCCACTTAGACCAAGAGGTACCTATTATAGAAGCGGGAGTTTTAGCAGATAATGTTATTTGGCGCTATGATTTAAAACCTATAGAAAATAGAACCTTAGACAATCTTAAATCTTTTTGGATAACTCTAGATGACAAGCCTTTAGTACTTCAAGCTGATAATTATTATGATAAAAGTGAAGACTTCTTCAGTGATCTTAGTGAGAACAAGTTAAAGAGTTGTCCCGGTGGAGTTTTAGAGTGCTTGGCAGTTTATAATTACGACTTAGCTTTAGATGTTAAGCCAATATTTTCCAACTATGAAGAGTCCCTTATAATAGATATGCCGCTTCGAGGCACACATAGTCTTTATATTTATACTGAAAAAACAAAACTTAATTTAAACTTAGATTTTGTTGACCTAAATTTAGATAAAGATAGTGATAATATTAGTTTAATTCTATCAAAAAATGGGCAAGTTATAGCCACTGAGACCTTAGAAGATGAGAACTTATCTTCAGACAGTGAAGAGGAAGAAGTAAAGAGCTTGTCTCTTAATATGCCAAGTATCTCTCCAGGGGTCTATAAGCTAGAGATAAAAATTAGTGATGATGTAGTTATAAAAAAGATAGAGAGCTCCAGTAATCGTTTAGTTTTTTCCTCACGTCTTTGGCCGGTTTCAAATCCAGGCAGTATAAAAGTGTATACTGACGCAAACTATCTTTTTTTAAAAGCTTTAGGGCCGGCTAGTCTGCAAGACTTTAATTTTAATAATCAAAAATATAGTTTAAGTACCCCCTATAGCAAGCAAGAGTTTTTTCTAGATAATCCTAGTGCAATAAATGAAATACTTATAGAAAAAGATGACGTAATTTTAGAAAATAGTGGTGTTTTTGCCTTAAGTAAAGAGACGCTTTTTAATCCCCGCTTAAAAAAAGTAGATGTGTATTTTAAACCATCTGAAGAAGTAAAATATATTATTGCTGATTATTATCCGCCCGAGCTAGATGAGGCAGGATTATTTACCCAAAGCATAGAACTAGACATGAG
The DNA here is from genome assembly GCA_964618575.1 of uncultured Gammaproteobacteria bacterium. Taxonomy (GTDB): domain Bacteria; phylum Patescibacteriota; class Patescibacteriia; order Patescibacteriales; family UBA12465; genus UBA12465. The sequence goes on from CAZUDJ010000138.1 coordinate 1,344, forward strand.
TCATGTCTATCGTGAAAAGGGTCGCTATAATTTTGCTCTTTCAGTACCAAATTTAAAAACTGATGACTCTAGTTATTTAGAAGTGAAAGATATTAAAATTGAATTTTCAGGACGAACCATTTGGCAAAAAATATTTAATCGCTAAACATGAATATTTTAAATAAAAGACAAAAAAGGTTAATTTTAGCAGAAGAAGTGTTTTATTTTTTCTCCAGCCTGCTTTTTGTTTTTGTAGTAATGGAACTTATTTTCCCGCGTATAATTTTAGTTTATTTTAATATAAATATACTTTTAGTTTTAGTAATATCTTCATGTATAAATTTACTTCT
>CAZUDJ010000139.1:0-1659 GCA_964618575.1 uncultured Gammaproteobacteria bacterium
TATAAGGTTAAAAATAAAGATTTAGCCCCTTTGTTTTTGGAAGTGCACAACTTAAGCATTGCTTTTAAAAGTATAAACTATTACCACATTCCCCGGGCGGAAAATAAGGTAGCCGATGGTTTAGCCAACGAAGCGATGGACAGCGCTCCTATGGTCTAGCTATATAAAATAAATATTGCTATTTAAAAACACCATCTAATAAATGGTGTTTTTTAAATTTGTATAATAATAATTTTGAGCAAAGCTTAAAAAATAGTATTACTTGGATAATTGATATTTTTCTATATTGAAATTTGCAATTTTTTGAATATGAGCAATCTCATTATTTTTTAAATGCTTAAATCTCTTCTGAGCTTTTAAATATTCTGTTACCGGCACTGCTTTAAAGTTTTTTGATATACTAGATTTTTCCAGTACACCCTCAGTGTATTCCAGTAGAGGATAAAGAGCGGTCGATACTGCAAGTTTCCCTAGCTGAGCGGCTTCACTGCAGGCTATGCCCCAACCGGGGATACAGGGAGCAAGTATTTGAATATAGCTAGGGCCAGGAGTTTCTAGTGCTTGTTTTACCTTGTTTGTAATATCATCGGGAAAGCCACTGGCTGATTGAGCGACATATTTTAGACCATGAGCTAAAGCTATAGCTAGCATATCCTTTTTGTTTTGACTTGACCCTATAGAATAATCTCCACTAGGAGTGGTGGTGGTAGCAGCACCATAAGGAGTGGCCCCTGAGGCTTGAATACCAGTATTAGAATATGATTCAGTGTCATAACAGATATAGACGATATTTTCATTTCGTTCCCACATACCACTGATATATCCAAGGCCAATATCGAAAGTGGCACCATCGCCCGCCTGGACTATGACTTTTGTTTTTGTATCGCCTTTGTGTTTTAGACTCGCTAAAATACCAGAGGCAAGCGGGGCGGCATTTTCAAAAAGAGAGTGTATCCAAGGTAGACCCCAAGAGCTCTCGGGGTAGGCCGTGGTTGTTACCTCTAAACAACCAGTAGCATTGGCAATAATAACATCTTTATTTAAACCACGCATAACAGCCTGAGCAGCCGAAAGTTGCCCACAACCAGCACAAGCATTATGACCGGGAGCAAGAAAAGATTTATTTTTTGAAGATTGCTTAATTGCTTTCATTAAACTTTATAATTATTTTTTAGTACAAGGGGGAATACTGATGTGGACATGATCATCATGATAAACTTCATTATAGCTAATCCCTAGCTCTGTGGCACAAAAACCAGCCGCCTTGTAGTAAATTTCTCTATTATTTTCATCGCCAAAGTCAACAGCATATGATTTATTAGTATTTAAGCCACCGCCATAGTGACAAGACTGGCAAGCGTGAACACAATTTTCAGGGTCTTCTTCGTTTGTTTTAACACAGTTAGGCTGGTTGCAATCCGCAAGTGTGCCGATATGCTTATTATCAGAAATAGAGGATATTTCACCCTTAAATTTATCTGGGAGTTTCATGCTCATACAATTTAAAAAATCAACTAGCTCTGGGCTCATATCGCCAATCTGATTTTTGATTCCAGATTGATAAGTCCATCTCTCGATAAAAAATCCATTTGGGTGAATAACAGCATCAGCTAGAGGCACACAAGTGCCTTCATACTCCCCCATACCACAAACATGATC
>CAZUDJ010000140.1:0-1606 GCA_964618575.1 uncultured Gammaproteobacteria bacterium
GCTACCCTTCTCGCTTCTGCGCCGATGTTGTCTCTAGTTTTAAGCTCATCGATCTCTACTAATACGGTGCCGGGTAGTACAACTAAATTAATCTTATTGATTAATTTTTTAATAACATTCTTATCATCTAATAAGATGTTAGTGTCAGGTACAATCACATTTCCTTTTTTTTCTTCCATCTCTACTGGGTTTTTTGGTTAATACTATTGTTAAGGTGCTTAAATTATTTATATAAAAAAATAATTTCAATTTTAGGGCTTTAAACTACTGCTAGTCTTCATCTATTTTGCAAGCGCCCTCTTCTTTGCTTTAGGTTTTGTCTTTAACATCTTTGTCTTACCTTTAACTACAGCTGCTTTCTTCTTTTTAGGAGACTCCTCTTTCATTCTACTTTCATAGTCTAAAATAGCTTTGTGTAGTCCTTCTATTGCCATAACTGAACAATGTACCTTTTGTTGTGGCAGACCTCCTAGCTCATCTACTATCTGCTTCCAGGTGTAATTTTTAGCAGCAGCAATGGTCATTCCTTTTACCCTATCTGTCAATACGGAGGCGGTGGCAATATTTGAGGCACAGCCGAAAGAAAGAAACTTAACATCCTTTATCTTCCCTTTTTCTACTTTAATAAAGAAATCCAATTGATCACCACAAACCATATTACCTATCTTGCCATAACCATCTGCTTTGTCTATTTTGCCAATATTTTTTGGCTTCAAAAAATTGTCTAATGTTTTTTTAGTATAATTAAGTGACATATATGTAAATTTTCTAATTATTTGTAATTTTAGCTTACCCTATATTCTAACTAATTTTTAGCTTTTAGTCAATAGTGCTATATATAATATTTATAACTATGACTCAAGGCTCCTCTATTTTACTTTATTTAATGGGTGAAAACTCTCGTAGGCGAGTAACTGTTTGCTTAAGTGATTTTATCGTATAATCTATCTCTGCTTTAGTGTTATATCTACCTAAGGAAAAACGAATGTTACTATTTAGGTAGTGATCACTTAATCCGATTGCCTTTAGAACATAAGATGATCTTAAGTCTGAAGCAGAGCAAGCCGAACCAGTTGAAACAAGTATTCCTTTTTCCGATAAATCTATTAGTATTGCCTCACCCTCTATATTGCGAAATAAAATATTTAAGTTAGCTGGTACGCGAGTACTTAGGCTAGCATTAAGATGAGCCTCAGGAATCTCTTTCTTTAATTTTTTTAGAAAATAATCTCTTAGGCCTGTTATTTTCTTTAAATACTTATCACGTTCTCGGTAGGCAAGTGATAAAGCAAAGCTAAGTCCAACTATACCAGCTAAATTATATGTTCCAGAGCGAATATTTTTTTCTTGTCCGCCACCAACTACTAAAGGTCGAATATTAATCTCGGGGTCTATGTAAGCTAAGCCTACTCCTTTAGGACCATAGAATTTATGAGCCGAAAGACTTAAGCAATCTATGCCCATTTTTTTAATATCTATATTTAAATAAGGAACAGCTTGGACAGCATCAGCGTGGAAATAACTGCCATGCTGGTGGGCAATTTTAGCCAGTTGCTTAGTTTTTTGTATACTACCTATTTCATTATTTACCATCATAACAGACACT
>CAZUDJ010000141.1:0-1600 GCA_964618575.1 uncultured Gammaproteobacteria bacterium
AATATAAACGATTAACCGGACTCTTCTTCCAAGCGGTAATTGCTTCTATCATTTTCCCATAACCATTTCTTTCCAGTAATTTTACCTTATTAAAAATCTTAGCAGTCCGTTCAAGAGGCGTCTTGCCTAAACGGCGAAAATTTAAGACATCTAAATACAATAACTCCTCTAGTGGCCCCATTACTTTTGGCACCAGCTTAACATCATCTAAGCGCTTTTGTTTTCTGCCACTTGGTCTTTCATTGCGTCTTATTTCACTAAAATCTTTTTGTACTTGTGGCTTAGGGGCAGGGCTAGATGAAAGATTTGTTTCTTTGCTAAGTACGGCTGCTGCGCCTCCCTCTAAGGAACTTGGGGCTCCTTTTGTTTCTGTTTTTTCACTATCTGCTTGCTTAGAGTGATCGGGTTTAATTACTCTTTTTTTATTTTTATTTTCAAAAAATAACTTTTTAAATAGATTATTTTCTTCAGGTTTTTTGACAATAAAAGCTTCGCTATCTTTGTCTGCCTCTTTTACTTCCTCCTGAGTGCCCTCTTCATTATTAGTTTTAGGAAGTAATTTATCTACCTCTTTTGCCACCTCTTCTTGTTCTTGCGTTTGAGGACTAGTCTTCTCTACAAGATGTGTCTTGTCCTCAAGGCCATCTTCTTCGGGTATATGTAGCTGACTTTCAAGATCGTCTATATCTACTTTTTCATGAGAGAAGTCTAGGGATTTAGGAGCAGGTGGTGGGGAAGATGGAGCTGATATCTTAGGACTTACTGCCGGGGCATTAATTTTTTTAGTTTCACCAGACTCTAAAGCTTTTTTAAGATCATAGTCCTGACTAAATTTAAAAAGAGCACTAGTATCTAAACCAGCTTTTTCCTTAGCCGCCTCCGCTTTTTTACTAACTAGCTTTGCTTCAGCCTCATGATGTCCGACACTAGATAGGTAAGCTCTTCTTTCACAAACTTTAAAAACTCTATCTATTTCTGCCTGACTTAATCCCAGTCCACCACTAGCAACCTCTTTAGCCAAAACCTCTCTAGTGTCAATTTTTTGTCTAACTCCTTTTATATAAGTACTTAAAACTCCTTTAAGACGCTCTAGTAAATCTGAGCTAGCAATGGTTATACCCGCTTCTTTTATTAAAGAGTCTATATCATTTTCTATATCAAAACTGCCCCCACTTGATTTGAGGCCAACATAGTCAGCCACTGGGGAAAATATTTTTTCTTTTAATTCACTGCTTAAATTTTTTGCCCTATCACTTCTTAAACCAAACTCAGAAATTAAAGTAGACTCAAGGTCAGAGATGGCTAAACTTTTAATCATCACTTTCATTACCACCATAGCTAAATCAACCTGATAGCGATGCTCAAGGGCTGATAAATAGTTCATAGCATCATCAGAAGATACCTTAGCGCGTAGATCAGCCGGCAAGCTATTAAATTTTTGTAGATAATCAAACATTATAATGATATATAAAGATATGGGATAGTCTAAATAACACCTCTTGTCTATAATTTTACCATATTTTACTTAAAAAAGAAAAGGCAAAGAAGGGCTTATAAGGAAGGCCTATATTACTTTTATATTTTAAATTATTTATAATTT
>CAZUDJ010000142.1:0-1589 GCA_964618575.1 uncultured Gammaproteobacteria bacterium
AAGAGAGAGTGTTATTTTAAAAATATGCCTAGCTCTTATATTAGCAGGTACTCTATATCTGGGCTTTAACTTCTTTCAAAATAATTTTCAAAAAGTTCCTGTTTCGGGGGGTACATATATAGAGGGAGTAGTTGGCTACCCTAAAACTATCAACCCATTATTTGCTTCTAGTCGTGATATAGACAATGACCTGAGTCGTTTAATATATTCTTATTTATTTTCTTATAACAGTTTTGGAGAACTAAGTCCTGATTTAGTTGAGAACTATGAAATTTCAGAAGATGCTAAAGTTTATGACATTAAAATTAAAGAAGGTGTTAAGTGGCATAATAATAATGGTACTTTAAGCAGTGATGATGTAGTTTTTACTTTTAATCTTATTCAAGATGAAAGGTATGGTTCACCCTTGCGGGCAAAGTTTTCAGGTGTAAAAGTAGAAAAAATTTCAGATTATGAAGTGCGCTTTATTCTACCCGAGCCCTATGCTCCCTTTCTAGAAATGCTTAACTTTGGCATCATGCCAGCTTCAATCTGGCAAGATGTAAGACCGGAAGCGATTACTTTAAATGATTTCAATATTAAACCTATAGGATCAGGACCTTATAAGTTTAAAACTTTACTTAAAAATAAAAGTGGAGACCTTAAAGAGTACCAGCTTGAAGTAAATGAAAGTTATTACAAGAGTAAACCTCATATTGAAAATATAATTTTTAGATTTTATACTAATCATCTTGAAGCTATTACACAATTTAATGAAAATTCTTTGAATGCTTTAAGTGTCTTACCTTACGCAAACAGAGGTGATTTAAATTTTAAAGACTCAGTTAAAAAAATAAATTTGATTAAGCCACAGTTAATAGGTTTGTTTTTTAATCTCGATAATGAAAAAGTTGAAGACGTAGAACTAAGAAGAGCTTTAGCTAAAGCTATAGATAAGGAAGAGTTAATAGAAGATGTTTATGATGGTCTATATCAAAGCGCCAGCGGCCCTATTTTAAAGACTAACTTTGCTTATAACGAAGAAGTTGAGGAAAAAAATAATTATGCTCCCGCTGAAGCAAAAGAATTTTTCGCTGAAAAAGACTTAGAGATAGGTATTACTGTAATAGATATAAATGGTAATGTTTTGGTGGCTGAAAGTGTAAAAAATTATTGGGAAGCATTGGGGGTCAAGGTTAACTTAAAAGTTATATCTCTTGAGCAGGCCGCAACAACAATAAATAAAAAAGATTTTGAAGTCCTGCTCTATGGCCAGGTGGTTGGCGGTGATCCGGATGTTTATGCTTTCTGGCATTCTAGTCAAACAGGAGAAAGAGGGTTAAACATTAGTTCGTATAAAAATGATGAAGTTGACAAGCTTTTAAGCGAAGCTAGGTCAATTAAGTCAAAAGAAGAGAGAATAAACAAATATAAATCTTTTCAAAATATTATAAGTGATGAGGTGCCTGTTATATTTTTATACTCACCTACCTATACTTATATTCAAAATAAAAAAGCTAACGGTTTCTCTGGAGACACTATTATTTCTCCTGCAGATCGTTTCAGTCAAGTAAATGACTGGTATATAAAAACTAAAAATGCTTGGATTA
>CAZUDJ010000143.1:0-1575 GCA_964618575.1 uncultured Gammaproteobacteria bacterium
CTTATATCTTTGGGGACTACATAAACTTCAGCAAACTCTTTATTGGTAGCAATAGGATAGAGCTTGCTTTCATCACTATTTTTTTCACTAAAATAAATTTTTCCCCTTTCTGGGCTCAATTGACTAAAAACTTGATGCTGAGCTGAGGCCATGGCTATGTAAAAATCAGATTTTTTTATTTGTACTACATACAACTGAATAATCAAAGAGCCCATAAATAAAAAAATAAGCGCTACAACAAAAAGCCAGCGATTATTATTCACCTTCCCTCTCTTAGCTTTATTTTTAATCTGAGAATCTCTCCACATAGGACAAAAGGGGGGTTAATAAATGGAATTATTTTTTCGCAACACTGTGTGTTCCTGCTTTAATGTATTCAATGTCGGAAACAACAACCATATTAAGAGTTTTAGCTTGTTCACTTAAGGAATAAAATGACTGCAAAGAATCAATTTCTTGTTCATAAAAAGTCTTGTTTTCCTCAAGGTCTATAGCTTCTCGTCGCAAGTCTTGCAATATAAAGCCTTTAGCAGTTACATCTGAGATGCCAATTAGATAAAAGAAAGCGAAAACAGCAAAGACAGAAAACAAGGCGTAGTTAATAAATTTTAAATTCAGTCTATTTGTTTTCTTTTTAGCATCTCTGCTTCTTTGATGATAATTACAAATTTTTTTCATAGGACTAAATTATATTTATTTAAAAATTATTATTCTCTATTACCTTAATTGCGGCTCGAAGCTTTGCGCTTCTGGAACGAGGGTTTAGGTTTAGCTCCTTCTCAGATGCTTGCAAAGGCTTCTTGCTAAGGGTCATTAAATCTTTATTATTTTTGATAAACCTTTTTACTATTCTATCCTCGCCACTATGGAAGGATACTACCACTAAGCGTCCAGTGTGATTTAAAATGTCGCTCGCGCTTGGAAGGGCTAATTCTAAATTGCGAAATTCTTTATTTGTTTCCATGCGTAAAGCTTGAAAAACTTTCGTGGCTGGATTGATGCGGTAGTAATGTCTTTTAGGATATTTACTAGCTACAATCTCTGCTAATTGTTTAGTACTTACTATCTCTTGTTTTTTTCTTTGCAAAATGATTTCCTGAGCTATTCTGTAGGCATGTTTTTCCTCTCCGTAGTCATTAAATATCCTCGTTAAATCTTCTAAGCTGTAATTATTTATAATATACTGGGAGTTATTTTCTACCCCCCTCCCAAAAGCCATGTTTAATGGCGCTTCAGTTTGGAAGGAAAACCCCCTATTTTCATCTGCTAATTGAAAAGATGATAGGCCCAGATCAAAGACTACTCCAGAAATCTCCTCATCTTTAGAAAAGTTCGCCTCTACTGCTTTTTTTAAGTTTTTAAAATTATCTTCTACTAGTATTACATTATTTAATGACTCTTCCTTTATTCTTTTCTTAGCATTTTTAAGAGCAGCTGCATCTAGATCTAAGGCTAAAACTTTTCCACTTTCACCCACTATTTTGGCAATAGCGATAGTGTATCCCGCTCCACCCAAAGTACAGTCAATATAATTTCTTCCCTTTTTAACATTTAAATGTTTAAGTACCTCCTCTA
>CAZUDJ010000144.1:0-1563 GCA_964618575.1 uncultured Gammaproteobacteria bacterium
AATAAGACCAAGATACCTAAGATCCAGCTTGTGCGGGCCTTAAGTGATAATTTAGAAAATTTGTTTAAAACTGCCATACTAATATTATAGCTTAAATAATAAGACCGATTAAAATCGGCATTTATAATGAATTTGTAACTCGACTTCATCTTAAGATATATTGTAATAAAAATCAAGACCATTTTATCACTGAGCGTAAAAAAGTCTTTTAAATGCTCTCTTCTGGCTTTACAAAAAGCAATATTTCGCCTATAATAGAAGCTAAGAATATTTTAATAATAAAGATTTAACAATAAATTTATGCCTTTAATTCCAACCGTTATTGAAAAAGAAGGAAATATAGAAAGAGCCTATGATATCTACTCTCGTCTTCTTAAAGATAGGATAATTTTCTTAGGAGAAGCGATAGACAATCATATGGCAAATATCATCATTGCCCAGTTTCTATTCCTTGATGCTGAGGATAAAGATAAAGAGATTAAGCTTTATATCAACTCTCCAGGGGGCTCAGTTAGCGCTGGCTTAGCAATTTATGACACCATGCAATATATTAAATCAGATGTTTCAACTATCTGTGTTGGACTAGCAGCCTCTATGGCCTCAGTCTTGTTAGCTGCAGGAACGCCTGGTAAACGTTTTGCTCTACCCAATAGCGAGGTTATGATACACCAGGTCATGGGAGGAGCTGAAGGGCAAGCTTCTGATATTAAGATTCGGGCTGAGCATATCTTAAAAATCAAAGAGAAGATGAATAAAATACTAGCTAAGCACACCAAACAAAAAGAAGCGACTATAGAAAAAGATAGTGATAGAGATTATTTTATGAGCGCTGATGAAGCTCTTAAGTATGGGATTATTGATAAAGTAATTAAAAAGTAAACAATTAAAAGCAAGCCTAATAAAAAAAGACAGCCTTAGGGCTGTTTTTTTATTAAATATACTTTTAAATATTGTTATAAGATATCAGGGTTTAGTCTCCATTTATAAGCAAAGAATTTATAATCATTTTGAAAATATTTGGATAGGCTACCCGTCCACTAATTGCTGGCTCATATGAAATAGCATAAATATGGGACTTATTTGCATCGGTAAGGTAGAAATAACGCCCGTCTTCGCTCATAAGGCCTTCCCAGCTAGCAGTTTTTTGCACCCTACTGGAGTCAAGCACTCCTGGCAAAACATTCTCGGCATACCACGCTAATATATTTTGCATCCTTACATTGGCCTGTACAGTAACTTGGATAATAGAAGAGTCGTCTGTACTAATAATAACAGTATAATCATTGTTGGTAGTACTAATATTCCAAACCAAAGGATAAAGGATGGAATAATTTGCTACTGGACTATTGTATGTAGCTAGAGCAGAGTTGTCTTTTAGTTCGCCTGGACCAGCTGGGTTATAGCCATTTTCTAGCTCTATCATATCAGAGTGGCCATCACCGTCTGTGTCTGGATTATTTATGTCTGTACCCAAAACGAGCTCTTCTTGGTCATACAATCCATCTCCGTCAGTATCTATGAGTGTAAAGGGAGCGATGACTTCCGCCTCATCTTCAGGAATAA
>CAZUDJ010000145.1:0-1537 GCA_964618575.1 uncultured Gammaproteobacteria bacterium
TATTTTTTATGAATTCTTGTAGCGAAAGTTTTCTTGAAAAAGAGCCGCCTGGGGCAGCCGCAGGAACTGTAATGCAGTCACCGGAGGGAGTAGAATCTCTCTTAATCGGAACTTACAGCAGTTTAAATGGATCTGGACACTATCGTACTGACTTTGGTGGTGCTATGGCAACAGACTGGACTTATGGAAGCGGAGCCTCTGACGATGCATATAAAGGCACTTCAGCAGGAGACCAAAGTGACTACAACTATGTAGAAAGATATGCAGCACTACCAACAAACTTGTACATGGAAGTGAGATGGCGCGAATGCTATGAAGGTGTAGCACGAGCAAATAGAACGCTAGAGTTTTTGTGGATTACTCAAGAGGGTAAAAGACCTATCGAAAGTAATAGAGCCACAGAAATTGAAGCTGAAGCAAAATTTCTAAGAGCTTGGTATCATTTTAAAGCAACACGTGTGTTCTTGCATATACCTTATATCAAAACACAAACTGAGTTGGGTGACATATTGCCTGAAGAAATCCCAAATGACACAGAAGGATGGGAAGGTATTGAAGAAGATTTACAGTTTGCAATAGACAATCTTCCAGCAACAAGTCCTTTAGGAGACCCAGGACGTGCTACTAAATATGCAGCAATGGCTGTAAAAGCACACGCATTTTTGTATCAAAACAAATATAACAATGCAAAGCCTCTTTTAGACGAAATTATCAATAGTGGAAATTATAGTTTAGCACCTAACTACTATGATAACTACGACATGCAGACGGAAAATAACTCAGAGTCAATATTTGAGATTCAGGCTTCAACAAGTGGAAGTAATAACACTTCTATTAAAATGGCAGGACCATCTATGCCTCATGCTGGACCAATAGGTGTTGGTTGGGGATTTTATCAACCTTCACAAAATCTATTTAATGCTTTTCAAACAACTGAAGATGGTTTACCAATCCTTGAAGATGATGACAGACCTAATCTGCCAACAGATATGGGAATTCAGAGTGCTGATGAGTTTAAACCTACTGATGCTCCAGTGGATCCACGATTAGATTGGACTATTGGTCGTAGAGGCATTGATTTTAACGGATGGGGAATCTTTGCAGGTAATTCATGGATAAGGGAACAACCTAATGGTGGTCCTTTTATGACTAAGAAGTTTTTACATACGAAAGAAAACCAAAGTCTAAATGTTGGAAGTGGTTTTGATACTGGTCAAAACTTTAGAGCAGTTAGATACAGTCATGTTTTACTTTGGAGAGCTGAAGTTGCTGTTGAAGATAACGATTTCAACTATGCTCGTCAACTTGTTAATATGATACGTGAGCGTGCTAAAACTGGCGAGGTAGTTATGGGTAAAGTATCAAGAACAAAAGATTTAGATGCAATAAAGGATTCAGAAATTGATTGGGATCAACCTGCAGCTAATTACCATATTGAACTTTATCCTTCTGATGCAGTAGCTTTTTCTACGCAAGAAAATGCAAGAAAAGCTGTAAGATTAGAACAACGCCTTGAATTTGCTACCGAAGGTATGCG